>NZ_JBQDAA010000135.1:0-6637 GCF_052089545.1 Tissierella sp.
ATTTTAATTATACACTATTATTAGTTTACGACAACTATCCTACCACATAGGGATTTCGGAGGTTGCATTTTTATGTTTAAAAAATAATAAGAAGAAAGAGGAGATGTTTTGGAGCGTTTGTCAAATATGTTTGAAAGAAATAAAAAGTTTTTTAGAGGGGATGTTTTAGCAGGAATAACTGTAGCTTTAGCACTTATACCAGAGTCTGTAGCCTTTGCTTTTGTTGCTGGAGTTAGTCCCATTATAAGTTTACAAACAGCTGTTATAATAGGCTTTTTAGCAGCTACCTTTACAGGAAGGCCTGGTATGATAAGTTCATCAACAGCTGCAATATCAGTTGTATTTGCATCACTAATAGCACAACACGGATTGGATTATCTTTTTGCCACTGTAATTTTAATGGGAATCATTCAAATCCTAGTAGGGTTATTAGGGTTAGGTAAGTATGCAAGGATCATACCTTATCCAGTTATGTTAGGTTTTCTTAACGGACTATCTATAGTAATATTTTTATCACAATGGGCTTTATTTAAAGTAAATAAAACAATAATGGTAAATGGTGTTGAAAAGATAAATAAAGTTTGGATGTCTTCCGCAGATATGGTAATAATGCTTTTGTTTGTAGTATTTACTATGGCAATTATTCATTTTTTTCCTAAATTTACAAAAGCTATCCCATCAAGTCTAGCAGCTATTATTATAATGACAATTATCGCAGTTGTTTTAGATAAAAGTGGATACCATTTAAGAAATGTACAAGACTTTGCAGGTATGGAATTAAAAGGTGGACTACCTAAGTTTTACATACCACAAATAAAGATAAGCTTAGATATGCTTAAAGTTATAACCCCATATGCTACAATTGCAGCTCTTGTTGGATTAACAGAAGCAGTTCTTACACTTAGAGTAATTGATGAAATGACAGATACAAGAGGTAAAACAAATAAAGAATGTATTGCTCAAGGATTAGCTAATACAGTAAATGGTTTCTTTGGTGGAATGGGTGGAGATGCTATGATAGGTCAGTCTATTATCAATATAAAATCTGGTGGTAGAACAAGACTATCAGGACTTGTAGCATCATTTTCACTCTTAATGTTTATAATGTTCGGTTCAAGCATTATAAATGCAGTTCCACTGGCAGCTTTAGTTGGAGTAATGTTTATGGTTGTTGTAGGAACTTTTGAATGGCAAAGTTTAAAATATGGTAAAAAAATACCCTTACAAGATATTTTAGTTATAATAGTTGTTAGTATAGTTACGATATTTGCAGATCTAGCAACAGCAGTAATCATAGGAGTAATAATATCAGCACTAATATTTGCTTGGGAAAAAGGAAAAGTTATATATGTAAATATAGAAAATAATGAAGATGGTTCTAAAACATATAAAATTAATGGATCGATATTTTTCGGATCTGTACTAAATTATAAGGAATTATTTGATATAGATAATGATCCAGAAAATGTCATAGTTGACTTTAAATATGCTAAGGTAATGGATCACTCTGCCATAGAAGCTGTAAATTCAATGGCAGAAAAATATAAGAAGAAAGGCAAAAAAATGACTTTAATACGTCTTTCTGAAGATTGTAATAGATTGTTTGAAAATGCTAAATCAATCACATGTGTAGATATAGATAAATCTACTATTATAGCAGGTCAGTATAAGGCTTAAGATGGCTTTAAATAAAAATAATGTCACTATCAAAATAAGACAAGGGATTCATTAAATTAAAATTTAATGGGTTCCTTTTTTAATAAATAAATTATAATATAAAAGCTATCTAAAGAATCTTTACTTTCTATATACTTATAAAGTATTTGAAGATACCCTAAAGAAACTTTAATCATAGTTTCAATATGATATAATTAAAGAAATAAATATAAAGGAGTGGATAGGATGTTTGGTAGAGTCGACAAATATGATGACAGATTTGAAGTTACCTATGAACAAGGAAAATTTACAGTTTATAAGATTATTAGAGACAAAGAAACTGGAGTAAACTATTTCTACCATGCAGCAGGTTATGGCATGGCAGTTACGCCACTATTAGATAAAGAAGGAAAGCCAGTTGTTACCATAGATTAATCTTTAGTTTAAGAATAAAAGACTTTATTGTTAAGAGAAAGGAGAATCCTCATGACTCATGAAAAAATAAAAAAGTTTGAAAGTAAAGAAAGACTGGAAGAGCTTAGTCCTATAGAAACACTTAAAAAAGCAGGATTTAAAGAAGGTTTGACTCTTTGTGATATAGGAGCAGGCACAGGAGTGTTTGCCATTCCAGCTAGTAAGATAAGCAATGAAAATATATACGCCCTAGAAAAATCAGAAGATATGATAGAGATATTAAATAATAGAACAAAAGAAAAGAAACTAAAAAACTTAAAGGTTAAAAAGGTAAAGTCTACGACACTTCCCATGCTAGATAATACTTGCGATTTAGTTATAATGGTAACAGTGCTCCACCATATTGATGATAAAAAAACTATGGTAAGTGAAATAAAAAGAATACTAAAAGAAAAGGGAAAACTTATGATAATAGAGTTTCACAAAAGAGATACTTCAATGGGGCCTCCAATAGAAATAAAAATATCAAAAGAAGAACTAGAAGAGTTTGCTAGAGATAATGAACTAAAAATAGTAGATAAGTTTGACTTAGGAGATAACTTTTATGGATATGTGTTTGAAGCTTAATATTAAAATTACTAGATACTTGTAAAAGGTATCTAGTTTTTTATGTTTATAAAAATAAAATATACCCATATTTCATTGTAATAGATAAAATAAATTTAAACGATTAAAACATTTTTTATAGATATGTCTATGAGACTATTAAAAGGATCTCAATATGATATAATTATATAGACAAAGTATTATAATAAAGCATACTTATAATCTTTTATAGTAAAATATAAATTTGGAGGAATTGACATCATGTTAACAGGAGAAATCAAAAATAAAGTAGACAGAATATGGGAAACCTTTTGGACAGGTGGAGTTACAAATCCACTAACAGTAATAGAACAATTTACATACCTTATATTTATAAAATCATTAGATGACAAGCAAATAGCAAGTGAAGCAAATGCTAATATATTGGGCTTAGAGCCGGATATAATATTTAAAGGTATAAAAGATAAATATAAAAATAGATTTCAATATGAAGATTTAAGGTGGCATAACTTTAAAGAATTTGAATCTAAAAAAATGTATGAAATAGTAAGTGAAGGAGTATTTCCATTTATAAAAGAATTAAATGGTCAATCAAGTTCTTCCTTTGCTGAATATATGGGGGACGCTATGTTTCAAATCCCTACAGCCCAAATGTTAGAAAAAATAGTAACTGCAATAGATAGCTTAGTTTTAAAAGGAGATGTAAAGGGGGATCTTTACGAATACCTACTTTCTAAACTTTCTACATCAGGTACCAATGGTCAGTTTAGAACGCCAAGACACATTATAGAGATGATGGTAGAGCTTGTAGAACCTACTCCTTCAGATATAATAATTGACCCAGCATGTGGAACATCTGGTTTTCTAGTTGGAGCTAGCGAGTACTTAAAAGACAATCATGGAGATTTATTCAACTCAGAAGAACTAAAAGAACATTACCAAAACACAATGTTTCACGGAAATGATATGGATAGCACCATGCTTAGGATAGGGACAATGAATATGCTCCTTCATGATGTGGAAAATCCGCAAATATCATATAAAGATTCGCTTTCAAAACTTAATGAGGACAGGGAAAACTATACTTTAGTCCTAGCAAATCCTCCCTTTAAAGGATCACTAGATGCTGAATCAGTAGCTGACGATCTTTTGAAAATTTCAAACACTAAAAGAACTGAAATACTCTTCCTATCACTCATGCTTAGAATACTTAAAAATGGTGGAAGATGTGCAGTTATAGTTCCAGATGGTGTACTCTTTGGATCTACAAAGGCCCATAAGTCTATAAGAGAAGAAATAATAGAAAAAAACAAACTAGAAGCAGTTATATCTATGCCAAGTGGAGTATTTAAACCATATGCAGGAGTCTCTACTGCTATCCTTATATTTACAAAGACTGGTATAGGTGGAACAGACAAAGTATGGTTTTATGATATGGAAGCAGATGGATATAGCTTAGATGATAAAAGAGAAAAGGTAGAAGAAAGTGATATAGAAGATATTATAAAAAGATATCATAAGAGAGAAGATGAAGAGACAAGAGAAAGAACAGAAAAATCCTTCCTAGTTCCTAAAAAAGAAATAGTAGATAACAACTATGACTTATCTATAAATAGGTATAAGGAAATAGTATATGAAGAAGTGGAGTATGATGAACCACATCTTATATTGGAAAATATAAGGAAGTTAGAAGAAGATATAATTGATGGGCTAGATAAGATAGAGAAGTTGGTGAAGTAGGATGGAATGGAATATAAAGGTACTTGAGGAATTAATATATAAACCAATGTCAGGTGAATGGGGTACAGAATTAAAAGGACAGGAAGATGAAAATATAATAAAGGTTATAAGAACTGCAAACTTTACAAATGAAGGAATTATAAATTATGAAAATATTGTGTGTAGAAATATTAGTTCTTCAAAAGTAGAACAGAAAAAACTTATATTTGGAGATATCCTAGTAGAAAAATCCGGGGGTACTGATAAGTATCCAGTAGGAAGAGTAGTTTTATATGATAAAATAGATGAAGTTTTTTTAAGTAACAACTTTACAACTGTATTTAGATCAAAAGAAAATATTATATATAATAAGTATTTATTTTATTATTTAATGTTTAATTATAATCGTGGTGGTATGACTAAATATTACAATAAAACTACTGGAATACAGAACTTAAGAGTAAAAAACCTAATAATCAAGCACAATCTTTAATAGATAAAAGAAAGGAACAGATAAAGCTTTTAGATGATTTAATAAAATCTGTTTTTTATGATATGTTTGGTGATCCAATCACTAATTCTAAAAATATTCATCAAGTGCCGTTAGGAGAACTTTGCAAGCTAAAGGCTGGAAAATTTATCAAAGCTGCACAGATCTCAGATTATAATAAGGGAAATATGTATCCTTGCTATGGAGGAAATGGATTAAGAGGTTATGTAGAAGAATATACACATAATGGCTCCTATCCGTTAATAGGAAGGCAAGGAGCATTATGTGGTAATGTTCAATTTGCGGAAGATAAGTTCTATGCAACTGAGCATGCAATTGTAACCCGACCAACATTAGAAATAGATGTTATTTGGTTATATATAATGCTTAGAGAAATGAATCTAAACAGGTTAGCAACAGGAGCTGCCCAACCTGGATTAAATGTGGGAAATTTAGTAGAGTTACAGGTAATGCATCCACCATTAAGTTTACAAGTTGAATTTGCAAAGAAATTCAAAGAAATTGAAAACCAAAAGAGAGCAATAGAAGATTCACTAAAACTACTGGAAGATAACTATAACAGTCTAATGCAAAGAGCTTTTAAAGGTCAACTATTTTAATAGGAGGTGACTCTATGGTTTCTAATTTTGAATATTTAAAAAAAGAAAAGAAATATGATGAGTTTGTAGATTCTTGTATTGAGGCTGAAAGACTTATGAATGTATCTTATTCTGCTACTGCTACCTTTGCAAGAAGGGCTTTAGAACTTGCTGTAAAATGGGTCTATGCAAATGATGGAGAACTTCGTGTTCCCTATCAGGACAATTTAGCTTCTTTAATATATAATCATGAGTTTAAATTTTTACTTGAGCCAAATATGATAGATAGACTTTCCTATGTCCATAAACTTGGTAATAAGGCTGTCCATACAACTGTGGCGGTAAAAAAGGAAGAAGCTATTCTTTCTTTAAGAAATCTTTTTACCTTTACTTCTTGGATAGATTATTGTTATTCTTTAGACTTTGATGAAAGAGCATTCAACGAAGACCTATTAGGTGACAACAAGCAATTGAAAAAGACCGCCCAAGAAACAGATGAATTATATGATGTTCTCAGCCAAAAAGATAAAAAATTAGAAGAAATGATAGAAGAAAATGAAAAACTTAGAAAAGAAAATAAGGCTAGGCGTAAAGAAAATCAAAATAAAAGAACATATAAGGTAGATGAGATATCGGAGTTTGAAACTAGAAAAAGATATATGGATTTAAATCTAGAACTTAGTGGTTGGAGAATAGGAAAAGACTGTTTGGAAGAAGTAGAAGTTAAAAACATGGACAACTCTTCTGGCATAGGATTTGTTGACTATGTGCTTTATGGAGATGATGGAAATCCTTTGGCTGTAGTGGAAGCTAAGAAAACTAGTCTTAGCCCAAGGATAGGAAAAGTGCAAGCTAGGATGTATGCAGAGGCTATAGAGATAGAGACAGGTATTAGACCTGTAATATTTTATACTAACGGAATAGATTATTATATATGGGATGACTTAGCCTATCCAGAAAGAAAGATAACAGGTATATATAGTAAAAAAGATTTAGAATCACTAAACTTTAAAAAAAGAAATAAAAAACCTCTTAAAGATCCTCATATAAAGGATAAAATAACAAACAGACCCTATCAAAAGGAAGCTATAACTAGAGTTTTAGAAGACTATGAAAAAGGCCGTAGAAAAGCCTTACTTGTTATGGCTACAGG
>NZ_JBQDAA010000136.1:0-6593 GCF_052089545.1 Tissierella sp.
CGGGCTATTTCAGCACCTGAAAAATAAGTACCACTACTTATTTTAGAATACTTTTTGTATGAATTTGTTATTTTTGATTGTGCATAAAAAGCTAATAACATAGCCGGTATAGCGAACATTAACCATGTTCCTCCACCATAAAGATTCCAATACATATATCTCACCTCTCTTGATTCTATTCTAATTTAATACCAACTTCTATATTATTTCCTCTTAAATAGTTTTCAACAGACATTCTTTTTTTATTTGGAAATTGTAATTCCTTTATAATAAGAGTCGAATCACAAGTATTTATAAAAATACCTTCTTCTGAAACTTTAACTATTTTCCCTGGAACATCATCACTAATCTTGTCTACAATTGTTGCATTATAGATTTTAAAATTTATATCTTTATAACTAGTATGAGCTACTGGCCATGGAACTAATCCTCTTATTAAGTTTATTATATCTTTCCCTTTATTATTCCAATTTATTTTTCCTGTACTTTTATATATCATAGATGCATAGGAAGATAAACTATCATCTTGAGCTATACTTTTATAATTATTTTCTTTAATATTTTTAATTGTTTTTATTAGAAGATCAGCTCCTAATTTCGCTAATTTATTATGAAGAGAAATATAATCATCTTCATGTAATATTGGAATTGAACTTTTACTTATCATATCTCCTGTATCAAGACCTTCTTCCATCTCCATTATAGTTACCCCTGTTTCTTTTTCATCATTAAATATTGCATGATTTATAGGAGCTGCTCCTCTAAACTTTGGAAGTAGTGAAGCATGAACATTTATACATTTATATTTAGGTATATCTAATATTTCTTTTTTTAATATTTGTCCAAATGCTACTACCACTATAAAATCTGGAGATATATTTTTTAACTTCTCTATAGATTCTTTACTATTTATGTCTTTTGGTTGATATACTTCTAAACCTAAATCTAAAGCTTCTTGTTTTACAGAAGGATATTGAAGTTTCTTACCTCTACCTCTTTTTTTATCACCCTGTGTTATTACAAGTTTTATGTCATAGTTATTTTCATAAAGTGCTTCCAAGGACACAGTAGCAAAATCTGGCGTCCCCATAAATATTATTTTTGTTTTACTCATCCTTTTCTTCCTCTTCTATATCTTTTAAGTCTACATATTCTAAGACTTTATCAGTGTATAATATACCGTTTAAATGGTCTATTTCATGACATACTGCTCTAGCTAAAAGCTCCTTAGTTTCTAATATCTTCTCTTCATTATTTTCATCTATATATTTTACTTTAACAGTTTCAGGCCTTTCTACAGTTCCAGATAAGTCTGGTACTGATAAACAACCTTCAATATCTACAACTGAACCATCTGATTTTAATATCTCCGGATTTACCATCTTTATAACACCCTCACCTACATCTATAACTATAGCTCTTCTTAAAACTCCTACCTGTGGGGCAGCAAGTCCGATACCATTTGCATCTATCATTGTTTCAACCATATCATCTAATAATACATTTATTCTATCAGTAACTTTATCTATATGTTTTGATTTTTTTCTCAAAATCGGATCTCCATCTAATTTAATAACTCTTAATGCCATTTTATTTCCTCCTATGTTTTTATAGTATATTGACTGGATTTATATCTATACTTATTTTTATATCCTTCATATCCAGTTTATACTCATTATATATGCATACCCTTTTTAGAAGTTTTTTAAAAGCTTCTAATTCATTATCAGATAGTTTTAAAATTATTTGATATCTATACTTTTCTTTTATTTTTTCAATTGGTGCTGGATTAGGTCCTATAATATAATTTCTATAATTTTCTTCGTATATATTATAAATTTCCTTCCCTATTATATTATATATCTCTTTCGATAATTTACCAACATTAAATTTATTTTTTCCATATATCAATATATTAATCAAGTTTATAAAAGGAGGATATAAAAATTCTTTTCTAAGAACAATCTCAGAATTAAAAAAGCCTTTATAATCCTGATCTTTTGAATGAATTATACTATAATGATCTGGATCATAAGTTTGTACAATTACTTTACCTTTTTCTTTTCCTCTACCTGACCTACCTGCTACCTGGGTAATTAATTGAAAAGATTTTTCAGGTGCTCTATAATCCGGTAAATTTAAAGTTGTATCAGCAGCTATAACTCCAACTAAAGAGACATTTTCAAAGTCTAATCCTTTGGATATCATTTGTGTTCCTATTAATATATCTATCTTACCATTTTTCATATCTCCTAAAATTTCTTCATAACTTCCTTTTCTTTTAGTAGAGTCACTATCCATCCTTCTAATATCTGCTCCTGGAAAATACTCCTTAACCATCTCTTCTACCTGCTGGGTTCCAGCTCCAAAATATTTGATATATTTACTATTACACTCTGGGCATATATGAGGTACATTCTTTGTCTCACCACAATAATGACATCTAAGTTTATGAATATGTTTATAATAGGTCATAGAAATTTCACAAGATTCACATTTTACAACATATCCACAGTTTCTACAAGATACAAAAGAAGAAAATCCTCTTCTGTTTAGGAATAAAATAGTCTGTTTACCAGAATTTAAAGTGTTTCTAATCTCCTCATATAATGTTTGACTTAGGATAGATTTGTTGCCATCTTTTAGTTCCTCTCTCATATCAACTAATACTACTTCCGGAAGGCTTAAAGTATTAGCTCTTTTACTCAGTTCCAACAATTTAATTTCTCCATTTAAAGCCTCATTGTAAGATTCTAAAGAAGGAGTCGCTGTCCCTAATATTAAAACAGCACCTTCAATCTCTATTCTTTTTTTAGCAACTTCAATAGTTTGATATTTAGGGTTTTGAGAAGACTTATATGTAGACTCATGTTCTTCATCTATAACTATAAGTCCTAAATTTTTAAAAGGAGCAAATATTGCTGATCTGGCACCTACAACTATTTTAACTTGTCCTTCTTTAATTTTTCTCCATTCATCAAATCTTTCTCCTTGAGATAATTTACTGTGAAGTACTGCTACATTACTTCCAAATCTACCTATAAATCTATCTATAGTTTGTGGTGTTAGGGAGATTTCTGGAACAAGTATTATACTATCCAATCCCTTATCTATCATCTCTTCAACTGTTTGAAGATAAATTTCAGTTTTACCACTTCCTGTTATCCCATGAATTAAAAATTTATTTGCATTTTTATTGTAAACATCTTCTATTATACGATTAAACACCTTATTTTGTTCTATATTTAATTTATGTTTTTTATATTCATCGATTTCTTTTTTAACAGCTTCTCTATTTATTTGTCTCTCAAATATTTTAATCACTTGTTTTTTTTCCAGTGACCTTATAGTACTGAGACTAGTATTTTGATTAATCATTATATTTTGTAAAGTTTTTTCATTGTTTTCATATAAATATTGTGATATTTGTAGCTGTTTAAAAGCTCTGTTACCAACTAATTGTTCAATATCTTCCCAATCTAATTCTCCATTTATTTTAGCCCATTTTTGCTTCTTCTTTTTTATACTTGTCTTTATATCGATAGTGGTTTTTAATACATTTATAGATTCTAGTTTTTTGATATATTTATTTATGTTTTTTAGTTTTAAATCTTCTTTAAAATCTTTCAATAAAACTATTTCTTTTTTCTTTAAATATTCCGTTATTTTTTCCTCTTCTATTGACTTAGGTTTATAATCAACATCAATAAGTTCTATAAAAGAATTAACCTTTTTATAGTCTCCAGGAGGGAGTATTGATTGAAATGCTTCTAAATAGGTAGACATATATTTTTCTTTTAACCAACAACCCAAATCTATTAACTTCTTATTTATAATTGGCTTGTCATCTAAGATATCTATTATATTTTTAAACTTGTATTTTTCATCTACTTCATCTACTATTGCTATTACAAGCCCTTTTATAATTTTATTGCCGCGTCCAAAAGGTATTAATACCCTCATCCCTATCTCTATTATATCTTTTAAATCTTCTCCTATTATATAAGTAAAGAGATTATCAAGTTTAGAAGCTTTATTATCAACTATAAGTCTAGCATATTTATTTCTCATAAAAATCTCCTTTTATTAAAAAACAAAAGCTAGATATCTAGCTTTTGTTTTTTAAAATCTTTATAGCCTTATCTAAGATAATTTTAGCAATTTCAGTTTTTTCTAAAATAGGATAGTCATTTTTGCCATAATCATCTATTATACTTATTATATTAGTGTCTGTTTTAAATCCTGCTCCCTTTATACTTATATCATTAGCTACTATAAAATCAAAATTTTTATTTTTAAGTTTTAATTCTGCATTCTTAATTAAATCGTTACTTTCTGCAGCAAACCCTACCAATATTTGATTTGTTTTTTCTTTACCATAATATTTTGCTATATCAGGATTTTCAGTAAATTCTAAGAGGAATTTATCTTTTATATTGTTTTTCTTAATCTTCTTTTCACTATACTCCTTAGGTTTCAAGTCTGCTGGAGCAGCTGCTTTAATTAAAATATCACAACTTTCGAAAAGTTTTCCTACCTCTTCAAACATTTCTAAAGTTGTATTTATCTGTATAAAATTTATATCTTTAGGAGCTTTAAGTAATGTAGGACCGGATATAAGATGAACTTTAGCTCCTCTTTTTGAAGCTTCTTTTGCTATGCTATATCCCATCTTTCCACTTGAATGATTACTTATATATCTTACAGGATCTATAGGTTCAATAGTTGGTCCTGCTGTTACAATTATATCTTTACCTAACAAATCTTTATCTGTCAAAAGCGAATCTATATATTCTACTATATCTTCAGGTTCTGCCATTTTCCCTGCCCCATAATCACCACAAGCAAGTCTTCCACTTCCAGGTTCAATAAAGTAACAACCCATATTTTCAAGTTTTTTCATATTGGCTTGTACAATAGGATTATTATACATACAAGTGTTCATTGCAGGGGCAAAAACTATTCTTTTATTGGATGCCATAACTACTGTAGTTAAAAGATTATCTGCAATACCATTTGCTATCTTACCTATAGTATTAGCAGTAGCTGGAGCTATCAGTATAAGATCACCTTTTTGAGCAAGAGAAATATGTTCTACATCAAACTTGCTTATTTTATTAAACATAGTAGTATGAACTGGGTTTTCACTCATAGTCTGAAATGTTAATGGATTTACAAACTCCATACTTCCCTCGGTCATAATAACTTCTACATTAGTTTTTTTCTTTTTAAGTTTACTAACTAAGTCAGCAGCTTTATATACTGCTATTCCTCCCGTAACACCTAATATTATATTTTTATCTTTTAACATTTAATCACCTACTTTATACTATCTATTGATGGGTTCTCATAAGTTACTTTTCCATCTAATATCTCTTCCATTGCTATACTTACAGGCTTCTTTGAATCTGTTTCAATTAAAGGGCTTTCACCTTCTATTAATTGTCTAGCTCTTTTTGAAACTAATAATACTAGCGTATATCTGCTATCTCCTTCTTTCAAAACTCCTTCAAATGATGGATTTAACATTTAATTGCCTCCTTGTGAAATAATTTTTTCTTTGATATCTGAATGTCTTTTTACTCTTAATTTTTCAGCTCTTATAATATTTTTAATATCTTCAACTGCATTTTCAACTTTATCATTTACCACAAAATAATCATATTCTCCTACAAAGTTTAATTCTTCAAAAGCATTTTCAAATCTTCTATTTATATCTTCAGGAGTTTCGGTTCCTCTTTTAGTAATTCTGTTTTTTAATTCTGCCATTGTAGGAGGAAGTAAAAATACAAATACAACATTTTTATAATTTTTCTTTACTTGCATAGCACCTTGCACGTCTATTTCTAAAAGAACTATTTCACCTTTATCAATCTCATTTAGCACAAAATCCTTTGGTGTTCCATAATAATTATTGTGGACAAAAGCATACTCTAAAAACTTATCTTTTTCTACATCTTTTTGAAATTTTTCTTCATCCATAAAAAAATAATTTACTCCATCTTCTTCCCCAATTCTTTTTTTTCTAGTAGTCGAAGATATAGAAAAAACAATATCTGAATTTTGTTCAAGAAGAGCTTTGCTTACAGTTCCCTTACCGCACCCAGAAGGGCCTGATATAACTAATAAAAAACCTTGAGACATATTTGTTAACCTTCTTTCTTATTTTTTTCATATTTTTGTTCTTTTTTGTTTAATCTATTTGATATAGTTTCAGGTAATATGGCAGCTAGTATTATATGACTACTATCTAAAACTATTACTGCTCTAGTCCTTCTTCCATAAGTTGCATCTATAAGATTTCCTTTATCTCTGTTATCTTGTATCAATCTTTTTATAGGAGCAGATTCGGGGCTTACAACAGCAATTACTCTATTTGCTGAGACCATATTTCCAAAACCTATATTTATAAGTCTAGTTGTCATGTATATCTCCTTAACTATTCTATATTTTGTATTTGTTCTCTTATCTTTTCAATTTCTGATTTTAAGTCTACTACATATGATGTTATAATGGTATCATTTGACTTGCTTCCAATAGTGTTTATTTCTCTATTAAATTCTTGTATTAAAAAATCTAATTTTCTTCCTATA
>NZ_JBQDAA010000137.1:0-973 GCF_052089545.1 Tissierella sp.
TATACCATATATAAAGAAAAAAACTAAGTTAGTTTACTAACCTAGTTAAGAAATAAAGTTTTCTAAAACATCAGATAATTCCTCTTCACTATCTACTCTTATTCCTTTTTTTATTTCATCTCGGTCTAATTCCATTAATAATTCTACTGGATAGTCAACGAAGATTTTATGAAGAAGTCTTTCACCATCTTCTCCAATTTTAAATACAGCTATTTTACCATCTTCTTCTCCAATAATAAAATGCTTATTACATAAATGTTCTTTTTCACCCCAAGTTACAATCTTATTACTTGAAAAAGAGATTACTCTTAAAAAAGGTTTTTTATTAGTTAAATAATTTTCATATTTTTCTTTTGTCATATTTATAATATCTGTACTAGGAGTCTGATTTGTTACTATAAGATCACCACATTCTTTATATAAAATTCTTTGCTCAATAATCGTATTAGGTGATACTTTTTCTTCCTCTTTAATTATTTCAACATTTTTATCATCGTTTTCCAGTTTATTGTTTTCTATTTTAGCTATTTTATTATCTTCTGATTTATTAGTTATGAGCTGATAACTAAGTGAAAAACTAAGCAAAAAAAGACCAACAGAAATAGTTAATATTATTAAAAATCTATTTTTTTTCATAATATCCCTCCAGATTACTATCTAGTGGAATATTATTTCCATATATGCTATATTATATACTTATTTATATCTCATAATAAGTCTGTCATTTAATCCGTTCCAATATGAGTCATTGTATATCTTATTAACATTTCTAGTTATTATCTTTCTAACTTCTTTATACACTGCTTTCAATTCATCTAAAGTTAAAAGACTTTCTTCATCCTTAAAGTAAGGGGGTTTAGATTGATATTCTATCGATAATTGCTTGTCTAAATATTTATTTAAATTTAAAACCTTAGGTTTTAATATGTTCTCAGCATATTTTTCTATGGTTTCTTCTAAAATACTTTTAGTC
>NZ_JBQDAA010000137.1:983-6468 GCF_052089545.1 Tissierella sp.
TTCTTCTTTTAATAAATGTTTATATATATCAGATTTAAAATCAGATACTTCACTTATAGAATTCTCAAAATGAAATAAGTATTTCATATTATAAAGATCTGTTATTGAAAAATATTTTAAAGTTATGTTTTCTAAAATATTTGCATAGTGTTTATCTAAATATCCTGATTTATAACCATCTAAATATATAAGAAGCTCTAATTTATTTATGTCTTCGTGAATAAGTTCTCCCAAATTATATGCTATTAAATGATTACCTCTTCTATTTTTCAATGCTTTTCTTATGTTTTTCCTAAGTCTCTTTATGGATATATATTTGGGAAATATATTATTTATATTATTTTCTAGATCATATAAATTCAGAAGGATATGTATACAATTTATGTCATTATTAAATAAAAAATTATATTTTAATCCTTCATATAAATCATAATGTTCTGGATCTGATAATGCCATAAATCTCCCTCCTTTATTACAATTATTACCATCACATGATTATTTAAACAATTATATATTATTTATATAATGTATTTTTGACAGCAAATACTATTATACTACAAAATTCTTAAAAATTATACAATAAAAGCTATAAACTTATACAAACTTAATATCTTTCTAAAAAAAGAAAAATATATTGGAAATCCAATATATTTTTCTTTTAAATTTAATATAAGGCTTTTATACTTCAAATACAAATTGTCTTTGCAATTCTTCAGAATAAGAATTTATAGTATCTAAAATAAAATAACTTATTTTAGTATTAAATTCTGCTGCAAAATCTAAATCATTATTAAAACTAAATTTAAGTGAATATTCTTCTATTACAGACTCAATATAGTTTTTAATTTGCGTTTTCAAATCTATAAATTCATTTTCATATAGGTCTATATCATTTGTCCATATTACATGTTTTTTAAAATCATGATGTTTAACATAATTATTTAGATCTTTTTCATATCTAATATGTTTTTTCATTGAACCTATAAAGGTCCATCTTTTTGCATGTGGAGCACATACATAATCAGTTAAATAGTGCGATATTATACCGATCTTTCTACTTAATAACTTTATAGTTATAGAGTCTACGCCACCATTGAAATCTACATATCTACTCATGAATATGATTTTTATAATCTCTTTTATGATATAATCTATACTTTCATCCTTGTAGTGTCTAATAAATCTATATTTAGGCAAAATATCTGGAGCTATTGAACCCCAAAGTAGTTTTTCTTTATCTAGTTTTAGTCCGTAATTTTCAAATACATTGTTGTACACATCTGTTGCTATAAGTTTATGGCTATCTGCAAATATTTAAAACCACTCCTTCATGTTAGTTATATTTCGATTTGTCTTCTACTTTATAATATAATACTTTATGACTTTAGTCAACTTTTCATGGTTTTTATATGTAATAATCTATTTATTAATTTTAAGTATATTAAAATAGTTTATAAAAAATATAGTAGCTAGTATCGATACTAGCTACTATATTTTTATAGTTCTCCCTCTTTAGTAAGTGCTGTTGTAATAGGTGGAACTATTTGTTTTTTTCTAGAAAGTACTCCTTTAATATAAAAAGAGTTATCTACTACTTCTTTCTCAAAAGCTTGACCTATTAATTCTATATTTTCCCCTACTACTATTATTTCAGATGCTTCTTTAAATATATCAGTAAGTACCAATATAAAAGTAGCATAAGCTTTGTTTTTTCTCTTTTCTTCCATAAGTTTTAATAACTCATCTTTTATATCTTTTAAACTTTCTCTGTTCATTGTATAAACTTGTGCTATTCCTATTTTTTCTTCATTTATTGTAAATTCTTTAAAGTCTTCTTTTAACAATTCTTTTGGAGTTTTACCTTTTAGAGATGTGCCCTTTTTAAACATCTCCATAGCAAATTCCTCACTATTTAAATCCGCTATTTTTTCTAATCTTTTAAGCATAATTTTATCAGTTTTGGTAGAAGTAGGTGATCTAAATAAAAGTGTGTCTGAGATAATTGCTGCTGCCAATATTCCTGCTATTTTTTTAGAAGGTCTTCGTCCATTTTCAAAGTATATAGATGCAATTATTGTAGCTGTGCTTCCTACTGGTTCATTTCTAAAATAAATAGGTCCACCAGTAAATACATCCGCTACTCTATGGTGATCTATTATTTCTAATATTTCTGATTCTTCAAGCCCGTCTATAGATTGACTTCTTTCATTATGATCTACTAGGATAACTTTCTTTTTCATACTGGATATAAGATGATATCTAGATATAAGTCCTACTACCTTTTTATTATGATCTACTACTGGATATGATCTATACCTAGTTTGAGACATTTTAATCTTTACATCATCTACTAAATCATCTAAATAAAATAAACTTAAATTTTCTTTTGTAGCTACATAATCTATTGGTATAGATTGTGTTATTAACCTTGATGCTGTAAAAGTGTCATGAGGTGTGATTATAAGGGATATATTGTTTTTCTCAGCCTTTTCTATTATTTCCTTATCTACTTCAGCATTACCAGTTATAACTAACAACGAAATATCTTTGTCTAAACAAAGAGACTGACTATCTTTTCTATTTCCACATATAATTATGTCATTTTCCTCTATACTTTCTTCTACACTTTCAGGTTTCATAGCAAGAACTAATATTTTCCCTGTAAATTTATTTCTATTTTTTGAAATAAATATAGGTGTAGCAGAAAGAGTATCTATTATATTATCAATTGATGTGTTCGATTTACCAATTATAGAATTATCCCATACATCAATATATGACTGTATAATATCAGAAATAGTTACAATTCCAAGTAATTCTTCATTTCGGTCTATTACAGCAAGACTATTTAAATTATTTCTTTTCATAAGCTCTAATGCCATTCTCAATGAAATATCTGATATAACAGGTGATATTTTATCAAAATTTAAATCTTCTACATTTAATTTTAGCGTTTCAAGAAGTGCTGGAGTCTTTACATTAAAATAATCCAATATAAATTCTGTTTCTTTATTTATATTTCCTAATCTTACAGGAACAGCTCTTATATCACCAATTATATTTTTATATTCCGAGTATGCTATAGCTGAACATATAGAGTCTGAATCTGGGCTTTTGTGTCCCGTAATGTATACTGTATCCTTCATATTATCCCTCTTTTATAAAACATTTTTATATGTTACCAAATATTATTTCCCTAAAAACAATGTACCTTTTTGTTTCCCTTTTCCTAAGTCTAAAATTATATTTTCTTGCTTTCCTTTTGCAACTATTAAAGAAGCTCCATATGGTATTACTATTTTAGCTGCTTCTATTTTTGTTGATATGCCTCCAGTTCCAAATGAGCTGCTTCTACCTATCGCTATCTTTCGTTCTAATTCTTCAGGATTTTTTACTATTTCTATAAGATTTGCATCTTTGTATTCTACTGGACTTTTATCATATATACCGGCTATATCGCTTAATATTATAAGTAAATCACCACCCCAAAGTTCAGTAGTTTTAGCAGCTATGATATCATTATCACCTATTTTTATTTCTTCAACACACACTGTATCATTTTCATTTATAATAGGAACTACTCCTTCATCTAATAATGTAAATAAAGTATTTCTAATATTAAGCGTTCTAGCTTCTGATTCAAAATCTTCTTTAGTTAGTAGCACCTGTGCTATGTGTACACCATGTTCTGCAAATAAATTTCTATATGAATCCATAAGTTCAACTTGCCCAATGGCACATAGAGCTTGTTTATAGTTTATATCCTCTTTTCTTGACCATTTACCTATTGTACTAACTCCTGCTATCCTAGCCCCAGAAGATACAAGTATTACTCTTTTACCACTATCCATTAAGGTTTTTACTTGAGATGCTAAGTTTTTTATAAACTTTCTATCTATAATCCCATCTTCACTTGTAATAGTACTACTACCTATTTTAATTACTACTTTTTTACTGCTTTCTATAGTGTTTTTCATAAATTCGCCTACTTTCTAATTTGTCCTTCACCCATTACTAAATATTTATATGTTACAAGTTGCTTTAATCCTATAGGGCCTCTTGCATGAATTTTTTGCGTGCTTATCCCCATTTCTGCACCAAATCCAAATTCAGATCCGTCTGTAAATCTAGTGGAGGCATTTACATATACTGTAGAGGCATCTACTTTTCTTTGAAATTTGTTAGCATTACTAAGGTTTTCAGTAATTATGGACTCTGAATGTTTAGTACCATATTTATTTATATGCTCAATTGCCTCATCTACATCATTTACTATTTTTATGGCTAAAATAGCATCTAAAAATTCATTTTGATAATCTTCTTCTTTTGCTACATTTACATTTATTATTTCTTTTATATCTAAAGATCCTCTTAGTTCAATCTTATCTTTTAAAGCTTTATAAACTTCCGGCAAAAATTGTTCTTTTATTTTTTCATGAACTAATAAAGTTTCGCATGCATTGCACACGCCTAGTCTTTGTGTTTTAGCATTTACTAAAATATCTAATGCATTGTCTAATTTTGCACTTTCATCTACAAACAAATGACAATTTCCTTCACCAGTTTGTAAGGTTGGAACTGTTGAATTTTCTATTACAAATTGTATGAGACCTTTTCCACCTCTTGGTATAATCAAATCTATATATTCACTTGCTTTTAACATATCTAAAACTAAATCCCTATTAGTATCCTCTATAAATTGAACTGCCTCTTCTGAAATGTTTGAGTTTTTTAATCCTTCTTTTATAGATCTTACAAGCTCAATATTAGAGTTTATAGCCGATGAACTACCTCTTAATATAATACAATTACCTGACTTTAGTGCTAAACTAAAAGCATCTACAGTAACATTTGGTCTGGACTCATAAACAATTCCTAAAACCCCTATAGGAGTAGTCATTTTCGATATATTCAGTCCATTTTCTATAGTCCAAACTTCATTTGATTCCCACACAGGATCCTGTAATTTTATTACTGTATTTATTCCTTCAATAATACCATCTATTCTATCATTATCTAACATAAGTCTATCTATTAATGCTTCATTAGTATTATTTTTTCTTGCTATTTCAACATCCTTGTTATTTGCTTTTAATATTTCTTTTCTATTTTTTTCTATTGATTCTGCTACCTTTTTTAAAGCTAAGTTCTTATCTTTTGTTGTTGCTATAGATAATTCATTTTCCACATTTTTCAATGCTATACCCTTTTCTTTTATATATGTCAATTTTATTCCCCCTTATAATTTTATATTATATATTAAGTATATCATATATTCTAAAATAATTTAATATATTAAAAAAACACTTAAAATTATAAATTAATATAACTTTAAATGTTTTAATGGCGTACCCTGAGGGATTCGAACCCCCGACCCCTTGATTCGTAGTCAAGTACTCTATCCAGCTGAGCTAAGGGTACATAAATCTTATGGAGCGGGTGAAGGGAATCGAACCCTCGCAATCAGCTTGGAAGGCTGGAGCTC
>NZ_JBQDAA010000138.1:0-6447 GCF_052089545.1 Tissierella sp.
TTTTTAAAAATCACATTCTGCAACTATCTATTACTATAATAAATTTTGTGTAATCCATTATAGCAGTAAATATTAGTAAAATAAACTTTCTAGGCATATTTCCTAGAATCTACTTATTTTATATTATACATTAAGCAGATTATATTTGTCTAAACTTTATAATTCCTTTATAATTTTTTATTTATTTTGATATCAAAATAAATAAGCCCTTAAATCTTTTAAATCTAAGGACTTATACAATATTCTGACCTTAATAAGCTTATATATTTTAAAAAGATATTTATCTAGCCGCCCTAATCTTTGTTATATCTTGCCAGTTCTTTGAAACTATCATTGCTAAAGTATTTATTTCATCAATCATTGTGTCTATTTTGTTATTTACTTCTTCTTTAAATTCTGTTAGTTGTGCAGTTTGTTCTATAACAGCCTTAAGGTCTCTTTTCATCTCTTGCTGCTCTAGCTTCATAATCTGCTGTTCTTTTTTCATCTCTTTTTGTTCTAGCTTCATCTCTTGCTGCTCTTTTTTCATAGCTTGCTGTTCTACTTTTATTTCATCTTGCCCTTCTCTTAGTGCCTTTAGTTCTTCTAAGACTATACTTTGAAATTCTTCTGCGCTCATTTTTATCTCTCCTTAAATATTTTTTATTTAAGTCCAATTTTTGTGTGTATCTATTATATCAGTAATTGGTGATAAATAAAACCCTTAAATCTCAGATTTAAGGGTTTTGTGTTTATCTTTAATTTTTAGCCTATTGCTTCTGCTCCTAGGAATAGTTCGATATCATCTTCTACTGATCCTATTGGTGCTATACCGAATGTATCTACTAAAACATTTGCTACATTTGGTGAAAGGAAAGCTGGAAGAGTTGGTCCTAAGTGTATATCTTTAACTCCTAAGGAAAGAAGTGCTAATAACACTATTACAGCTTTTTGTTCATACCAAGCTATATTGTAAACTATTGGAAGTTCATTTATATCGTTAAGTTCAAATATTTCTTGAAGTTTCATAGCTATAACTGCTAATGAATAAGAGTCGTTACATTGTCCCGCATCAAGTACTCTTGGAATTCCACCGATATCTCCAAGGTTTAGTTTATTATATCTATATTTAGCGCATCCTGCTGTTAATATAACAGTATCATCTGGAAGTGCTGCTGCAAAGTCTGTGTAGTAGTTTCTACCTTTTTGTCTACCATCACAACCACCCATAACAAAGAATTTCTTAATAGCGCCTGTCTTAACTGCATCTACTACCTTATCAGCTAAAGCAAATACTTGAGCATGTGCAAATCCTCCAACTATTGTTCCTGTTTCTATTTCAGTTGGTGCAGGAAGTCTTTTAGCATGTTCTATTACTTCTGAGAAGTCTTTAACTCCACCTTCTACTCTATCAGGAATATGAGTGAATCCTGGATATCCTGAGCTACCTGTAGTGTATACTCTGTCAGCATAAGATGCTTTAGGAGGTACTATACAGTTAGTAGTAAATAGGATTGCTCCGTTAAATGATTCAAATTCTTCTTTTTGTTTCCACCAAGAGTTTCCATAGTTACCTACAAAGTGATCATACTTTTTAAATGCTGGGTAATAGTTAGCTGGAAGCATTTCACTATGAGTGTATACATCTACTCCAGTTCCTTCAGTTTGAATTAAAAGTTCTTCAAAGTCTTTTAAGTCATGACCTGAAACAAGTATTGCTGGGTTATCTCTAACTCCTATATTTACTTCTGTTATTTCTGGGTTACCATAAGCTGAAGTATTAGCCTTATCTAAAAGAGCCATAGTTTTTACACCATATTCTCCAGTTTTAAGAGTTAAAGCTACTAGTTCATCTGCTGTTAAACTGTCATCTAGAGTAGCTGCTAAAGCTTCTCTTATGAAATGAGCAATTTCTTTATCTTCATGGCCTAAGTTGTCTGCATGTTCTGCATAAGCTGCCATTCCTTTTAATCCGTAAGTAATAAGTTCACGTAAAGAACGAACGTCTTCGTTTTCAGTAGCAAGTACTCCTACTTCTTCACTTGTAGCTTTAAATACTATGTCGTCGTTTGAGTTAATAGTAAATGTAGCTGGATCTTTTAAGTCACCTAAGTCTACACCTTTTTCTATTAAGTCAGCTTTAAGCTTGTCCCTAAGTTTTAATGCTTCTTTTATCTTTTCAAAGAATCTATCTTTGTCAAAGTTAGCATTTGTGATAGTCATAAATAGACCTTCTATAATAAATCTATCCATTCCTTCCATATCATAATCAATTTCATCTGCTTTAAGGCCAAGAACTGATATTCCTTTAAGTGCATATATCATAAGGTCTTGAAGGTTAGCAACATCTGCTGTTTTACCACACATACCTACTTTAGTACATCCTTTGTTGCCCATTGCTTCTTGACACTGGTAACAAAACATTTTCATATTATTCCTCCTAAATTTATTTTGTTTTTTACTTATTGTGCTTTCATACTTCTTAACTATATACCCATTATATCTTATAAATTAACATTTATCGGTAACTCTTGTTACAGATAAGCAATCTTTTTAATAATTTATATCTGCAGCTTTTATTCTGTCAGGATAATTTACTGAACAAGGAGTTACCCCATAGACCATATTACAATGCGGGCACTTACTTTCTAAATGAGTCATTTGAAACTCTTTGCCACATTCTACACATTCTAGGGTAAAAGGTATAGGCATCTCCCTAGTATTAAAACCCATCATCCTTATTTTATCTACTACCATTCTTCCACCTTCGAAACTACCAGTACAACCTTCGTGCATATCTATCTCTCCTTTTAATTTTTATTATTTTATACTTTATAAACTAATTTAGTTTTGTTTAATTTACCTTTCTTCGCCTTGTATTTCTTTTATTGTTAACTATTTTAATTTATTATGTTTTACTTATTGAATAAATAAAGCAAACAGCATAGAGAAGTAAAACATAAGATGTTTCGACTACGCTCAACATGACAAAGATAGTCAACCATACAATAAATTTACTTTCATGTCATTCTGAGCTTGCCGAAGAATCTATTCTTTCTCTTTTATGTCATTCTGAGCTTGCCGAAGAATCTATTCTTTCTCTTTTCATAATGTAGTCTTACACTAAACTATTTATCTAAACTAAGCTCTTTACCTTCACGTAAATCTGTTCTTATTCCTTGAATTATGTTATCCATTTTTTCTAGTTCTTTTAAGAGTTCTTTTTCTTTTGGTGAGGTTTTTACTATTTTTTCTATACCACCATTTTGAATTATTATTCTTCTGTCTCCTATAAGAGCTAGTGTTGGGTCGTGGGTTGCCATTAGAACTATTTTTTCTTCGCCTACTAGAAGATCAAGTGCTTTTCTTCTGTCTATTCCTGCGTTTTCTATCTCATCTATAAGTACTATTGGTGATGAACTTAGTATTGCAGTATCTGCTATCATAAGTGCTCTAGACTGTCCTCCACTTAGGGAGGTTATAGGAGTATCTAGTAAAAACTTTTCTCCTGCTAGTTTGTTTGCTTCTTTTATAATATGCTTTATTACACCTTCTATATCTTCTACCAGTCTACTAGCTGCATGAAGTTCTAAAAATTCTCTTACAGTTAAATCCATTACAAAATTCATATTTTGTGAAAGTTGAGCTACTAATTTATTATTTGAAGAAAATCTCCATTTCATATCTGGCTTTTTTTCATCTACCAATATACTTCTTCCTGTAAGTGTATCATTTTGAGCTGTCCACTCTATATCTGCAAGAAGTCGTGATTTACCAGAACCAGTAGGACCTACTATAGCTATGATTTCTGATTTGTGGAGAGTTAGACTTTCAAAACCTTCTTTTTCTTTTGATTTATCAAATCCAGGAAGTATTGTAAGGCTTTTTACAACACTTTCTTCTTTAATACCTAAAAACTCCTTCATATTTTTTATATATTCTTCTAAATTTTCCATCAAGGAATCCTTATCTATTGCAAAGTCTTCTATATCTTGTTCAGAAAAACCGTCTAAAAATTCACTAAAAGTTCGACTTTCATCTTCTTTTATATTTAACTTGTTTGATTCAAAATAGTCTATTACAAAAGGATACTTTTTTATTAATTTACTTAGCTCTATATTATTCATCTTCTTCACCTAAATCCATTTTTCTTACATTGCCCATTTGATAAGCTTCTCCTATTTTAGTTTCTCCAAGACAATAGGAACACATGGCTGCAGGCATTGGAAATCTAAGCTCCATACCTTGAACAGTTTCTATTTCCTTATCTTTATCATAAAGTAGGGTGCTTAATTCAAAGGCTCCTTGTCCAGTAAGTCCATTTACATGCATAGTCATAGCTTTAGGATTTACTGAGTTTACACGTGATGCAAACACTTCTCTTTCAGCTTGGGAAACTATATCTCCTTTTGTTATAACAACTATATCTGAAGATTTTAACATAGGGCCTATCTTCTTAGGTGTATTAATTCCTGATAGGTTATCTATAACACATATTCCTTTTATTTCTTTTATATAGGGCGAACATCTATTACAAAGTCCTGCCGACTCTGTAATAAGAAGATCTAAATCTTTTTTTATACCCCATTGAACTACTTCTTCTATATTAGATGCAAAGTAGTGGTCTGGACAAAGTGCTCCTGATAAACCCTTTTTTACTGGTATCCCCATTTTTTCGTACAATATATCGTCATCTGTATATAGACAGTCAAACTTTACTACTCCAACAGAAATATCTCTACTTTTTAAAGCATCTATAACTTTCAATATTATACTAGTCTTTCCTGAGGAAGGTGGACCAGAAAATATAACTAAATTCATCTTTTTTACCTCCTATACACTCTTATTAAATATTTCCTCACATTCTTTTAATAAACGTCCTATATCATTATTATTTATAAAGTCCCAACCAAGCCACATAAACTTTTGGGAGTCTTTTAATTCATTGTCTACTTCAATATTTGTAGATGGAAACTTTCCATTGTGTGAAAGTATCTCTCCTATTTCTTTTGATGCAAAATAATCTACAAATGGTTTTAATTTTTCTTCTTTTTTACCTTTACTAAGTAAAAATATTGGACTTATAACAGCCCCATCTTCTGGCCATACAGGAACCATAGGTCCTTTTCCAGTTATCATCTTTGTAAAAAAGTATGGCATAATTGTAACAGTTGGTTTATCTTTCTTTTTATAGGATTTTACCATTTCTGAAGGATGTAAATTTCTCATAAAGCTTTTACCAAGACCTTCTAATCCTTCTTTGCCATAAGTTTTATATATGTTTAAAAGAATCGCATTAAATAGGTCAAAGTCTCCTATTGGAAGTGAAACCTCTCCTCTAAATTCTTCCTTAAAAAGATCCTTCCATGTTTTTGGAAACTCCCTATCTCCTATTTCTTCTTTGTTTACTAAAAACACTGCTGGTACCACTCCTATTATAGAATAGTTTCCATCTGGGTCTTGCAGATCTATATGATCATTTTGAAAGTCTTTATTCATCTTTTCGTATCGAAGTAAGTCTTTAAAAACCCCTTTTTCTTTGAAGCCACCCATAAGTGTTTTATCAAAGAAAAGATCAAATCCAGCTGACATAAAAAGGTCTGGTAAACTATCTTCATCTACACCTTTTATCTTATCTTTTATCCAGTCTACTCCACCACTTGCAACTTTAAGGTCATATTCTATGTCATAAGCTAAGTCTTGGTTTTCTAAAAAGTCTTCAAAACCTTCTAACATGGGAAGTCTTACGGGACAAGGAAGTATACCATTTATCTTTATATCTGCATCTTTTATGTTTTTACCTGTGTCCATTTTACCGTCTACATCGGTTAGGTTTTCTTCTATTATATCTATAAGTTTTTCCTCAAATAAATCTGTATTTATCTTTTTACTCTTACAAGCCATTTCAACACTTATAGTTTTTCCCATGACCTTTCTCATAGTATCATTTTTAAGTTGTTCAAAGCCTGCCTCAACAAATACATCTATAGTTTCAGGGTATTTTTGAGTTAGATCATAAACTTTATCATTTATATTAAAATATTTATTCATATTTATTTACCTCCTACAAGGTTTTTTACTTTATTTTACTTACCAGAATCATTATACAACTAAAAATACAAAGATTCGGTAACATGTGTTACTCTTTTCTTTTTTATATAAACTCATTAAATTTAAAGTCCTTGTACATATTCTATTATTTCATATTCTTATATTTAATAATTAAAATCTAGAGTTTATTTCACTAAATTGAACATATTAAATAAAAGCAACTTAAAATGATTTAAAAATATATTTTCTCCCTAAAATAATAACTTATATCAAGGAAAAAACATTCTTTAAATCTCTAATTTGGGGTAAATAGTTATTGATAATACCTTTACAAAGTTAAAATTAAAAAACTAAATATATTTATCCTGAATTATTCACAATAATTTAATAATGTATCTCAATAGCTCATAGCTACTA
>NZ_JBQDAA010000139.1:0-6423 GCF_052089545.1 Tissierella sp.
GGAATATTAATGTCCGAGAAAAAAGTGTGCTGAAAAAGGTTGACAATCCAACTTGTATAAAGTAGAATATACAACATGATATTCTTTTGTAATATTACATTTTCAATTACCATTTCTATAAAGCTGAATTAACTGATGTTTGAATTTAGGTGTAAATATACATCTTGGTCATAATACTATTCTTTATGTTTATAAGATTATATTACATAACCTTGAAATATCTGTCCAGTTAAGTGCTAACTAATCTTATGATTATAGTAGAATAATTTTAATTTATTATAATAATATTGATACTATCAAATTTTACTTGGGCGAATCTCTATAGAATTATGACACATAAAGGGCATTATCATTCTATTATAGGTTTTGAGAGGATGGTAATTAACATATAAGATATAATTGTATATTTATATCTAGCAAAGGGGAGAGGGATTTTGTTAAGTTCATTTTTTTTCTATTCAGTCATAATATTAATAACATCTATTTTTATAGAATTATCAACGTATATAAAAAACAAAAAAATGAATACTTTATTTGTTGGTTTAAGTTTATCTTTTCCTGCCTTTTTTGCCGGAATAAGGTATGGAATAGGTGTAGATTATTTTTCTTATGTAAGAATATTTAACAATGTAAATAATGGATATCGAGTTAGAACTGAATCTGGTTTTAGTTTGATAAATCTAATTATTGGAAAATTAGGTGGAAACGAACAGATTATGTTTTTTGTTGTCTCATATCTAACATTTTTATTTATATATCTAGCTATTAAAAAGTATGAAAATACACTTAGCTTAGGTTTATGTATGCTTACTTTCATGTTATTTTATTATAATATTTCATTTAATTTAGTTAGAATGACATTATCTATTTCAATTATGTTATATTCATTTGACTTTATATATGAAAAAAAAGCTATAAAATTTTTAGCAAGTGTGTGCTTAGCTATAAGTATTCATAATAGTTCTATTGTAATGTTACCTTTTTATTTTCTGTTTAATAACATATCTAAAAAGAATAAACTCTTTAAATTTGTAGTATATCTCTTTATAATAATAATGTTGTTTAATTATGATATATTAATAAGTTTTGTATCAGTAAATATTTTAAAAACAAATTATTATTTGCATTATATAGCGGAGTCAAATCAAACTAGTTTTGGAATTGGACTTTTTATTATTAACGCACCCTTTATTTTACCGGGTATAATATTTTATAAGCGTCTAGTTAAAATAGATGAGAGATTTTCATTAATCTTTTTTATGATTAATGTTGGATTTATTCTTAAATTTACTGGTTATATAGGTGCTAAATACTTAAATCGTATTTCAGATGTGTTTTTTATTGCAGTAGTACTAATTGTTCCGTTTTATTATAAATTATTTAAAGAAAAAACAAACAGTTTTATAATAGGTCCATCATTGATACTTTATATTATTATTTATTGGGGATATTTATATATTTATCTTGCAAGTCATCAAACTGTACCATACACTACAATATTTTCTTAGATTAATAACAAAGAGCTAGCATTTAAAATGAAAGTATGTTATCTAGCAGAATGTAGATTTATTATGTTTAAGGTGTCCTTTTTCTTGAGAGAGGATAAGACCAGGGAAAGATTTATATGAGAGCGAACGAAACGATATAAATAAGTTGTTAAACAACTTATTGAATTTAATGATAAAAATTCATGATATAGAATTATAAACTTTTTAGAATTAATGAAATAAAACAGAGAATCGAGATGAGTAAATATGAAAAAGATAATTACCTATGGTACATTTGATTTATTACATTACGGACATATTAATATATTAAAAAGAGCAAAAGATTTAGGAGATTATTTGATAGTGGTTATTTCAACTAATGAGTTCAATGAGCTGAAAGGAAAGAAGTGTTATTTTTCTTATGAAGAGCGTAAGAAATTAGTTGAATCTATACGTTATGTAGATTTAGTGATCCCGGAAGAGAATTGGAAGCAAAAGATTAAAGATATTGAAGAGTTTAAGGTGGATACCTTTGTTATGGGGAATGATTGGGAAGGTGAGTTTGACTTTCTTAAAGAACATTGTGAGGTAGTGTATTTGGAGAGGACTCCTGAGATATCAACAACTAAGATAAAAAAAGAATTAGGATTAGGGGATTAAATTATGAGCGATATAATGGTAAGTATTAATTGTATAACATATAATCATGAAAATTATATTGAGGACGCTATAAAGAGTTTTTTAATGCAAAAAACAGACTTTGATTTTGAAGTTCTAATTCACGATGATGCTTCTACAGATAGAACAGCAGATATAATCAGGAAATATGAAGAAACATATCCTAAAATAATAAAATCAATAATTCAGAAAGAAAATCAACATTCAAAAAAGATTGGAAAGATTGCACATAAATTCAATCATTCTAGAGCGAAGGGAAAGTATATAGCATTATGTGAAGGAGATGATTATTGGACCGATCCATATAAACTTCAAAAGCAAGTAGATTATATGGAAGAAAATCCAGAATGCACTTTATGCACTCATACCGTTAAGCAAGTAAAATCTAATAAAGAATTGGATGCGATGGTAAGACCTTATAATATAAATACAATTTGTCCAATAGAAGATATTATAATTGGTGGAGGATATTTTTTTGGTACAGCATCATTATTATATCCAAAAAAATTAATGGATAACCCACCAGAATTTTATATGAATGCATCTACTGGAGACTATCCTTTACAAATCTTGTTGTCACATAAAGGATATACTTATTATTTTGATGAAATAATGGCAGTATATAGAGTTGGAGTTAAAGCAAGCTGGTCTCAAAGGTATAGTACATCTAAAAATTTTGAAATTATAAAAATAAATCACGCGAATAAATCCATAGATATGTTAAAGGGGTTTAATGAATATTCTAACAACTTGTATTTTAATGCTGTTAATGAAAAGATATTACAATTTGAATTTAATAAATTATTAATTCAAAATAAAATTAAAGAAATTAAGTTGGGGAAATATAAAAAACTTTATGACAATCTTGGAACATTAAAAAAACTAAAGGTAAACTGTAGGTTCTATTTTCCAAGTATATATCAAAATTTAATTAATGTGAAAAATAGTTTAAGAGGTTTATAAATAATGCAAAATCAAAACATTAAATCAACAGTCCTTTCCTCCCTCTTCTGGAAGCTTATGGAACGAGGAGGAACACAAGGAATACAATTTATAGTTCAAATAGTATTAGCACGACTACTTATGCCAGAACAATTTGGGACAATCGCTATAGTTATGGTATTTATAAATTTGACACAGGTATTTGTACAGAGCGGCTTTAATACAGCTTTAATTCAAAAAAAGGATGCTGATGAGGTTGATTTTTCTTCAATATTTTATTTGAGTGTAGGAATCTCCGGAATTCTTTATATACTCATGTACATATCTGCACCCTTTATTGCAAGTTTTTATAATGATACTATTTTGATTCCTGTTTTAAGAGTTTTATCTTTAACATTATTTGCAGGGGCATTTAATTCTATTCAAAATGCTTTTGTGTCTAGAAATCTTTTGTTTAAGAAGCTTTTTAGGAGTAGTTTAGGAGCGATATTGATTTCAGGGACATTAGGGATAATAGCAGCATATCAAGGTTTAGGTATTTGGGCTTTAGTTATACAGCAATTAATTAATCAAGTTTCTATAACAATCATCATGTGGTTTACAGTAAAATGGAGACCGAAGCTTGTGTTTTCATTATTTAAAGTCAAAAAATTATTTTCGTTTGGATGGAAGTTGTTAGCGTCATCCTTATTGAATGTATTATATATGAATCTAAGAACATTAATAATTGGAAGAGTATTTACACCAGCAACGTTAGGGTTTTATAACAGAGGGAAACAATTTCCACAACTTATTGTAACTAATATAGATGGATCAATTCAGGCTGTGATGCTTCCGACTCTATCAGCTCATCAAGATAATAGTAAAAGAGTTAAGGAAATGATGAGGCGCGCAATTGTATCTAGTTCGTTTCTAATATTTCCAATGATGATAGGGATGGCAGTTGTAGCTGAACCTTTAGTTAAAATAGTACTTACAGATAAATGGCTACCAGCAGTACCGTTTCTGCAAATTTATTGTATTTCATATTCTTTACAGCCAATTCATACTGCAAACTTACAAGCTATTAATGCAATGGGTAGAAGTGATATTTTCTTAAGATTAGAAATAATTAAAAAAACATATGGCTTAATTATTTTAGCTATTAGTATGAATTTTGGAGTCTTTGCTATTGCTTTTGGGTCAATTTTGACTGGTGTTATATCTTCGTTTATAAATGCATATCCAAATAAAAAGCTATTAAATTATAGTTATAAAGAACAATGGCTAGATATTATGCCATCATTATTAATTTCTCTTATAATGGGTGTAATTGTTTATTTATTTAATTTTTTAAGTTTTCCTGCATGGCAAATATTAATTCTACAAATAGTTTCAGGGAGCATTATATATATATTATTAGCAAAGATATTTAAAATAGAAAGTTTTACTTATTTAGTTGGAACAGTGAAGAAATTAATAAATTCTAGAAAGGAGGCATCGGTGTGAAAAAAATATTATTATTAGGCGGTTCAACTCAACAAATACCTGCCATAGAATATGCAAATAAACAAGGCTATTATACTGTTTTGTGCGATTATTTACCTGATAATCCTGGGCAAAATTATGCTAAAAAGTCTTACTGCGTAAGTACAACAGATAAAGGTGCAATACTAGAAGTCGCAAAAAACGAAAAGGTAGATGGAGTAGTAGCGTATGCCTCTGATCCAGCAGCTCCTACGGCAGCCTATGTTGCAGAGAAGCTCGGATTACCTACAAATCCATACAAATCAGTTGAAATACTAGCTTTTAAGGATAAATTTAGAGAATTCTTAAGAGAGAATAACTTTAATTGTCCAAAGGCCAAAGGATTTTCATCCATTGAAAGTGCCAAGGAAGAAATAAATCAATTTACTTTTCCAGTAATGGTTAAACCTATTGATTCATCAGGAAGCAAAGGTGTAAGTAAGGTTGAAAAGGTAGAAGATTTTGAAGAAGCCTATAAAATAGCTTTAGATAATTCACGAGGGAAAAATATTATTGTTGAAGAGTTTATAGAACAAGACCACCCATACATGATTGCAGGAGATTGCTTTGTTGTTGATGGCAAGGTAGAATTTTGGGGGCTATTAAATAGTCATAGAAATAACAAAGTAAATCCTTATGTTCCAGTGGGCACAAGCTACCCAATCTATATTAGCAAAAATAGACTAGCTTTAGTCAAAAAGGAAACTCAAAGATTATTTGATTCATTAGATGTTGAATTCGGTGCATTTAATATTGAAATTATGATTGATAAGAATGATAAATTATATTTTGTAGAGATGGGGCCAAGAAATGGCGGCAATATGATTCCGGACCTTTTATATATGGCAACTGGAGAAGACATGATTGCAGCTACAATTGAATCAGCAATGGGAAACAAGTATGGTTTTAACAATACAAATATCCAAAATAAATACATATCTACTTATGTGCTTCATACAGACAAGGATGGATTATTCCAAACGGTTCAATATAAAAATGGTATTGAAGACAAAATTTTGAAAGAAGTCATATATAAGAAAAAAGGTGACAGTGTTCAGTATTTTGATGGTGCTAATAAAGCAATTGGAATTGTGTTTTTTAAGTTTGATACACAAGAAGAGCAGATGAATTTCACTAAAGATCCTGAAAATTGGGTTGAAGTGATTATAAAGCAGGTGATTTGATGAGAGAAATTGGGGGTTATTTTGAACTGGATCAGTTTATAAATAAACCTTATTATAATAATATGATAGAACTGAATACAGGACGGAATGCGTTGGCTTATCTTATAAAAGCAAAAGGTATAAAAAAAGTCTATATACCACACTATTTATGTGATTCTGTTTCTGGCGTTTTAAAAATGCTTTCTGTGGATTATGAAGGTTATTCAATTGACAAGAACTTTAATCCTTTATTCGATAAAAAGTTGGAAAAGGACCAATATCTATACATCGTTAACTATTATGGTCAAATTAGTAACAGCTCAATAAGATCATTCAAAGAACAATATGGGGCTATTATAATTGATAACACCCAATCATTTTTTCAAAAGCCTGTACAAGGAATAGATACTATCTATTCCTTAAGAAAATATTTTGGAGTACCTGACGGAGCCTACTTATCAACGGATAGGATATTAGAGGAGAAACTAGAAGAAGAAAAATCAAGTCATCGCATGAAACATATACTGGGACGGTTTGAAGGGGAAGCTTCGACCTATTATAACGACTTTAAAGAAAATGATGAGTCTTTCAAAGAATTACCTATTAAAAGGATGTCAAAGCTAACAAGAAATATTTTAGGGGCAATT
>NZ_JBQDAA010000140.1:0-6414 GCF_052089545.1 Tissierella sp.
AAATAGATTGAAATCACTAATCTAGTTATTTATAATCTAGATTAGAAGGAGGTATTATGTTTAAATTAATGGATGTCACTCTCAGAGAATGTAGCTATGTAGTAAATAATGCATTAACTAAATCTGAATCAAAAAAATTAGTTCATGAACTAAACAAAGCAAAAATTGACTTAATTGAAATCGGTTATCTAGGTAATATTTCTAGGGATTCTGGTGTAGAAAAATGTGACTCTGAGTACCTAGACTTTCTGACTGATGGAGAAATTCTGAATTGGGAAGGAAAATTTTCGGTTATGATTAATCCTGAAAATTTTTCTCAATCAACTGCTGAGATTCTAGCTGATAGACGTATTGGAATGGTCCGATTGACAGTTACAAAAAATAACTTAGAGCGAGTAAAAGAAATTGTCAATTCTTTATCGAAATATAATATTGCTATTAGTACCAATTTAATACGTGTCAGTCGTCTAGGTCATAAAGAATTAAATGAATTGGTAAATGAGTTGGTTGATACAAATACAGACATCATATATTTAGCTGACTCAAATGGAGCGATGCTCCCAGAAGATATTAAGAAGATGTTTTTTTCGTTAAAACATTTAATTATGAAAAAAGGAGACAAACAAAAGTTAGGTTTTCATGCTCATAATAATTTGGGAATGGCAATTTCAAATGCTCTGGCAGCTATTGAAGTAGGGTGTGATTTTATTGATGCAAGTATTTTGGGATATGGGAAATCTTCTGGAAATCTATCACTAGAATTACTATTAAGTCTAATGAGAAGACAAAATTTCATTTACAAATGGAATATTACTAAAATTTTGTCACTAGCAAATCAATTAACAACTGTTGTAAGAAAGTCTGGCTTTTATCTCTCGCAACCTGAAGGTGCGATAATTGGTATGAAAAATATGAATTTAGATGAAGTACAAGAAATTTATAAGTTAAAAGGTATTTCTTCTTTATTAGACAAGGAAAACAAATGATGAATAGAAAGTGGTATTACAAAATCGGTAACGGTAACAACATAGTCCTCATATTACCTAGAAAAGATGGAAATGAGATGTCTGTTGGTGAGTGGGAAAAGCTATATTTAACTTTGGGGGCTAACTTTACTTTGATCATTATAGATATTCCGGAATATTTATATAGGAGAAACAATTCTACATTTCCAAAAACAACAGATTATATGGCTGATGTCTTAAATAATATTTTGGTTAATAAAAAAATAGATAATATTAAAGTGTTAATCGGAGTATCTTTAGGAGGTATGATTGCACAAAAGTTTATTTACAAATATTCCGAGATTCCTACTATCTTCATTTCAACGATAATTAAATCTAATTTAAAAGTACAAACTGTATTTAATAGCTGGAAAAACAATTTACATTTTATAGGAGAGAAAGGATTTAATGTAAATTTGGCTTCTTGGGTAAAAGGGGGAATACTAGAAGAAAACTCATTAAATCAATCCAAAGATTTTTGTGTAATCAAAGAGGAACTATCTTTAGAAGCAATTTCGAGCCACAACTTTAAAGAAGAAAATACTATAAGTAAAAAAGAAACTCTTGTAATCTTCGGTAAAAATAGTCCATTGATAGGAATGGATGAAACGATACCATTCACAGACTTCTTTAAAAATATTACAATTTGTCCAATAGCAGACTCCGGAATGAGGGTTCTGGAAGAAAATCCAAAAAGTAGTTATAAAAAGATTAAACAATTTATTGAGGAGAATTCATGAAATCAATTGCAGTACTACCAGGGGATGGAATCGGTATTGAAGTTATGGAAGCTTGTGTTCCAATTTTCAAAGAGTTAAATCTTGACATTAAACTGAAATATGGAGAGATTGTGTGGAAATGTTGGATAAATTCTACAAATCCAGTACCAAATGAAACATGGAATCTTATTAAGAATTGTGACGCAGTTTTAGTTGGTGCAATAACAAGCAAACCTAAGCATGAAGCAGAACAAGAATTAAAAGTAAAAAGCAATAACACCACTGATTATGTATCACCTGTAATACAATTACGACAAAAGCTACAATTATTTGCTAATGTCCGACCAATAGTTTCATTAATAAACAACAAAAGTTTTGAAGTATATATTATAAGAGAAAATACTGAAGGATTGTATAGTGGTTTAGATTTTAATCCAATACCTGAACCATTAGAAAATTTTATTAATGAAAGCACCTCTAAATATAATAATAAACTAAAAAATGGAGCTGCTACTATTAGAATTATCACAGAAGAAGGATTTAATAGATTATTAAAGTTTAGTTCTGAGTGGGCCTTAAAACACGGAAAAAGCAATATTGTAATTGCAGATAAGCCAAATGTTTTTAGAAACTCAAGCGATATTATATTTAGACTAATAAAAAAATATTCACTAGACTACCCAATGCTAAACTATACTGTAGAAAATATTGATGCAGTAGCAATGTGGTTAGTAAAGAAACCACAAAAATATGAAATCGTAATTTGTGAAAATCAGTTTGGTGACATCCTGTCTGACGTAGGAGCTGCTGTAATGGGAGGACTAGGGCTAGCTTATAGTGGAAATTATGGACTCAAAGAGACAGCCTATTTTGAACCCGTTCATGGATCGGCACCAAAATATTCAGGTCAAAACAAAGTAAATCCCATGGCTATGTTCTTGAGTATCGCAATGCTATTAGATTTTCTAGGATATAAAGAAGCAAGTCAATCAATCCAGAAAGCTGTTGAATATACAGCGAAAGACAAGAGGTTTTGTACCTTTGATTTATCTGGAGATGCCACACTAAGTGAATCCGCTAAACACATTATTGAGGAGGCCGTAAAAATCTATGGAAATTCATGATAAATTAAAAGATTTAAAAACACTTGATACTGCAGCAATTTCTGATGCTCTAGATAGTCTCAATATTAATGGAGGTTTGACTGGGATAACCCCCCAGACAGAAAAATGCAATTTGGTAGGACAAGCATATACTATTCAGTACATTGAGCCTACTGAATCAGAAAAGAAACAAAAGAATGCAGCGAATTTTATCGATGACATACCTGAAGGATACATACCGGTATTGGCTAACAATGGAAGAATGGATTGTACTGTTTGGGGAGATATACTTACAGATGTTGCTATTAAAAAGGGGATCCCAGGAACCGTAATTGATGGACTTTGTAGAGATATAAGGCACATCAGAGATTGTAGTTATAAAATGTTTTCAAAGGGAGTATTCATGCAGTCTGGAAAAGGAAGAACTGTAATGTCGGCAAGTAAAGTAGCCGTGAAGATAGGAGAAGTACATATAAAGTTCGGTGACTATATTCGAGGCGATGAAAATGGTATCGTAGTAATTCCTCAAGAACATGTCGACCAAGTCATCCAAATGGCAAAAATAGTAGTAGCTAAAGAAAAGAAAATACGTAATATGATTAAAAAAGGAGAAAGATTGGATATTGCCCGAGAGACATTTAATTACAGCCATGCTTGGGAGGATAAGGATGAAATTTTTTGATTTGCATACCCATGCAGCACCTGATTTATATCAAAGAAGATATACCGTTGATTCTCTAGAAAAAGAACTAATTGAATCTGATAGCTTTGCTGTTTTTAAAAGTCATACTAATTCAACAGTTCCACTAACACTTAATTCCAAACGAATATTCGGTTCCATTGTTTTGAATGAGTTTCAAGGAGGATTGAAATTACCACCTGTTGTATCCCAATTTATCATAAGCCAGAAACCATTCATTATTTGGATGCCAACTTTAACTGGTTATGTTTCTCCTTCTATAAAGCAAAAAAAATTTCATTCTGCTTTAGATTTTGATTATCCTAGAAATCAAATTTCAATAAATGAAAAACTAAAGTCAAATGTAATCGACATTTTAAAATTTGCTGGTGAAAATGGTATCCCTGTTGCTAGTGGCCACTCTAGCAAAACAGAAGTTGAATTACTACTTCATGAAGCTATGAAATTTAATGTAAGATTGATTGTTACTCATCCTTTTTATAAATTAACTAACTTTTCTGTTGAAGAACTATATAGGATGTCAAAAAGATATCCAAATATTTATTTTGAATGTAATATTTTAATGAACTTTATCAACAAGGGAACAATAAAAAGAGATATTGAATTAATTGATGCTGTCGGTCAAGACAGAGTATTTATAGCTTCAGACTTAGGTCAGACTAATAGAATGACCGTTAGCGATGGGTATGATTACTACTTCAATAAATTAACTTCATATTCAAATTTCTCACAAAATATTTGCAATGATATTTTCTATTTCACGCCAAAAAAAATCCTTTTCGGAGAAAAAAATCTAATATGGAACCTTTAATTTTTAATACCTCGATTGCTAAGAAAAAACCATCAAATTCAAATGAATGTCCATTTTGTCATTTAAACCAATTAACAAATATTATTGATAAAAATGATGGATTGATTTGGTTAGATAATAAATATAATACAATCGAAAACACCTATCAGACATTAATAATTGAATCTGAAGATCATTACGGAGATATTTCAAATTATAGCTACGCCTATAATAGAAGAGTGATTAACTATATTATTAAATCTTTTCTAAAATTGAGTAACCAATCTCGTTTTAAAAGCGTAGCAATGTTCAAAAACTATGGACCATTATCTGGTGGAAGTTTAAGGCACCCACATACTCAGATTGTGGGATTTGAAAATAAAGACATCTATTCAGAGATCAGTGAAGAGTCTTTTTTAGGTTATAAAATTTATGACAACAAATACGTCTCCGTAAATATCTCAACTAAACCTACAATGGGTTATTGCGAATTTAATATTAAATCTAGAACTTCCTATATTGACAAAACATCTGATGTTATTAAAGATGTAGTAGGATTTATCCTTAAAAAATACTTCAATAAATCTTGTGATTCGTATAATCTTTTTTTCTTTCTTCAAAATAACAATCTGATTTGTAAAGTAGTCCCTCGTTTTATAGTTTCCCCCTATTATGTTGGCTATAGGGTTTCACAAGTCAACAATACTGAAAGAATTAAGGATATAAAGTATGAATTTTTAAATTATGTTAAGGAGTGTCATTTTGAAAAATAGATTTTTTAAAGGAATACTTAGTTGTTTGATTGCAGGGAGTGTTTTTGGTGCTCAATGGCCCATTGCAGGAAGTGCACTACAAATCGTGGACCCCTATTGGTTTACATTAATAAGATATCTTATAGTAGCCTCTATATTAGCAATTATATTATTTTATAAAGAAGGTAAGGAGGGATTTAAACTTAATAGAAAGGAATTTCCCAAAATACTGTTTTTGGGAACAATGGCCTTCTGTGCTTATAATTTTTTGGTTTTTGCAGGTCAGAAAATAGCTGGAATTCAGGGTACAATTTTAGCATCCTTATTGATGGCACTAATTCCAATGGTTTCAATCTTAGTATTATGGATTACAAAGAAAGAATTTCCTGGTTGGAGAACTCTTTTTCTTGTTTCCATTTCTTTAGTAGGAGTAATTCTAGTAGTTACTAAAGGTAATCTATCCATCTTTAAAAATCAAAGTACATTATTACAACCAGTCTTTTTAATATCCCTTAGCGTAATCGCGTGGGTACTATATACAATAGGTGGTGCTGAGTTTAAAAATTGGTCTTCATTAAAATACACAACGCTTAGTTGTTTACTAGGAAATATTAGTTCTATTTGTGCTATACTGTTACTACAACATTTGAATATTTCACACATCCCTTCCCTTTCAAATTTATTAACCATTAAGTGGCAATTGTTATATATGAGTGTTTTCTCAGGAGTAATTGGAGTACTTTTGTGGAATATTGGGAATAAACTGTTGACTCCTCAAAATGGCTCTCTATTCATGAATCTTGTACCAATCATAACCTTCTTGATTGAAATAATGTTTGGATACAAGCTCACCAACGTAGAACTCATTGGAGTTACTATGACAATACTAGCCATCGTGTTAAATAATCTTTTCCAAAGAAAGCGAATTACGTGATCCAAAATGACAGTAACTATTTACTTTACGGAATCTCTTCTAGATAATCTATCAGAAATTAATAAGAATTGTTTTAGCATATACTCTCCGCTAAATGAAGTTTTGGGGAGCCTACATGTATTGCTAAATCCAGATGGCCATGGACTAATGACTACATGGGCAAGCGAGACAAAACAAGTAATGGATGAGCAAATATTACAAGAATTGAACTACTTTTCTCCTTTTTATAAAAGTAAAATTCCCAATTTCTTTATCGAAGAAATTATTTATGAGGAATCTAGTATAGAGAAACAAATATCTTTACTTGGAACCAATCTTTTAGGGAAAGATAAGGGTTTGTTAATCAATGAACTAAAAGATTTTAAGGATTCAAAGCTAATGGAAGATCTAATAGAAAATGCGGATCTGGTAT
>NZ_JBQDAA010000141.1:0-6396 GCF_052089545.1 Tissierella sp.
ATTAGAAGGTATAGAAGGAAGCAAGAGAATAGAACGAATGATGGATTATTTTAGAAAAAATCCTATAAAAGAAGTTGGAAATATGAAACTTGAAACTTTAACAGATTACCTTTTAGATGATACTGAAATGGATAAGAGCAATGTTTTAGAATACAAATTAGACGATGGTTCTTGGTATACAATAAGACCTTCTGGAACTGAGCCTAAAATTAAGATATATATCTATAGTAAAGACAAAGTAGAAAAAGAAGCTGAGCATAAAATACAATCAATAGAAAAAACTGTAGTAGATAAACTTAAAAGTGTAGAATAGTATTATAAATTTAAATAACAAAAATCACATTCTCTTAAATGAGAAGTGATTTTTGTTGTGTATGTATAAATAAACATAAGAATAAATAAAATAAATAGATTGGACATGATTATATGATTGCATTATTAAAACTATCCCCTGTATTTTTATTAGCAGGACTTATGATTGGTAGCAACATTGGTAACTTAGGTTTAGATATATTAGTTATAGCGCCAATAGTTACAATTTATGCTGCCATTATAGCTTATATAACGGAAAAAATGAAATTTAATGAAATTGTAGATACAATGGTTGAAAATGTAAAGGGCTTGCAGTTAGTCTTTTTTATTTTAATGTTTGCTTACGCTATGGCAGAAATATTTATGGCAACAGGGGTAGGTGCGTCTATTATTAATATATCTTTAAAACTTGGTCTTACTGCTAGGACTATTGGAGTTACAACTTTTATAGTAACGGCAATTCTATCCATAGCAACGGGGACTTCATGGGGTACATTTGCTGCAACAGCACCTATATTTTTATGGCTTAATCATATAGTAGGAGGCAACATACTGCTTACCCTTGGTGCTATAGCAGGAGGATCTTGTTTTGGAGACAATATAGGACTTATATCAGATACTACTGTTATAAGTTCTGGAATTCAGAAGGTCGATGTAATAGATAGGATTAGGCATCAAGGAGTTTGGTCTATTCTATGTCTTATATTTTCAGCATTTTTATTCTTTGTTTTTAGTTTTAATCTTCCTTCAATAGTAGGTAGCGCTTCAGATGCTATCAATGAGATACCACAAGAAGTTTGGAATAATTTAATGCAAGAAAAACCAGTAGCAGTAGAACTATTAAATCAAGTTAAAGAAGGAGTACCATTTTATATGATAACACCTTTATTGTTAGTCTTAATACTAGCTATAAAGGGCCTTCCAACTATAGCCTGTCTAGGAGTAGGTATACTATCATCACTTATATTTGGGCTTATGGCTGGAACCGTAACTTCTATAAAAACATTTTCAGATTTAATTTATAGTGGTTTTTCAGATGCAGGTTCATGGGTTATAGTGATGATGATGTGGATGGGAGCATTTGGAGGTATAATGGGAAAAATTCAAGCATTTAATCCATTGTCAAATTTAATTTTAAAAATGGTTAAAAATGTTAGACAGCTTATGTTTGCAAATGGACTTTTATCTATTATAGGAAATGCAGCCTTAGCTGATGAAATGGCACAAGTAGTAACTATAGGACCTATAATCAAAGAATTGACAGAAAAAAATATAGAGGGAAGCAAAGAAGATATGTATACACTAGCACTTAGAAATGCTACTTTTTCAGATGCCCTTGCAGTATTTGGATCACAGCTTATTCCATGGCATGTTTATGTAGGATATTTTATAGGTATAGCAAATACAGCATATCCTTTATATGATTTTCAAGTTTTTGATATTATAAAATATAACTTTATGGCTATTGTAGTAGTAGTTTCCATATTGCTTTTAACAATAACTGGACTTGATAGATATATTCCATTGTTTAAAATTCCTAGTGAACCAGATGTAAAGCTAAATAAAGAAAATAATAAAATATAGACTTTGAAATAATCTTATAATAGTTTTCTAACTATTATAAGATTATTTAATATTTATAATAAATTATATTTGCTTATTTAAAATCAATTTATCCATAATTTCAACTCCGCTAAGATTAGACTTATCTCTTAAAATCTCTCCTGATTTTTTATTTAAAAGTTCATAAATTATTTCACCGCCAAGACCTTCCTTTATCTGCGCACCCATTAGACCATCTATAGGTGCTTCCAAATTTACAAAAGATTTTTTATGAGCAAATATTTTTAATTTATAATGTTTATTTTCTAAGGATACTTCTATGCTTGTTTTGGAATTATGTTTTATTTTACATTTACTCATATTATAAGTGGCAAATCTTATATCTCTATCACCTGTCCATAAATGGCAGATGAATCCATCAAAACTAGTAGGACCAAAAGGTATATCAGCCCAAGAGAAAAAAAGTGAGCTAGGTCTTTTACTAAAGTGATTAGACTGAAGCCAGATATAATATTTTGGAAAAGAACTACCAAGATCTTTTTCAATATATCCTCTTCCCTCATTAAAACAAATATCTTCTCCATTTATATTTAAATTTCCATCTAATTTGTGGTCCAAGCTTACTATATCGTGTATGCATTCTAAAGCTGGCAAATAAGAAAACAAACCCATAATATCAGGACTTATAAAGGAACTTGGAAGTTCTTTCATATTAGAGAAGTTAATTTCACCCTTTATTTCAAACTCACTATTTGAAAAATTTATATTTATTCCATCTTTAAAAAAAGAGTTGGTATCTATTTTTAAATTAAAAGGATTTTTATTAGTTGAAAATTCCTTTATATCATATCTTTTATAGTCAGTTGTAACATCCCAGTTCTTATCTAACCTTCCTAAAACACACTGAAGCATAGCATAAGATTCTTTTTCATTTCTGTGAAAACTTGGAATAAAAGATATAATAGTTTTTCCATCGCTGGATACAAGCTTATAATACCAACCTTCAAAATAGTTTTTACGTTTTAAATTTCTAAAATTTATGCTATCTTTATTTCGTGAACCCATTTTTTCACCTCTAATGGTATTTTGTATAAGTATAAGCTATATATACCTTAAAGTTTAAAATTAAAGCTTAATAGTTAAAATCCATATATAGATATTTAAATAAAGATGAGTGGTATATATTGTAGGACAGGTTTCTAGTGATTGTATTCTTTTTTTATTGTGATATAATTCTTTGAATGATATAGACATATACTATATAAAATGAAAATGTAGGTGAAATTATGGAAGATTTACATTCGAAAAAAGGCGTACGATCTGAAGTGAATAAAATAGCAGGTCCAGTTTTCATAGAACTTTTAATGGGAACTTTATTTGGAATGGTTGATATGATAATGCTTGGGAACTTTGGAGATAATGCTACATCAGCAGCAGGTATAGCGTCGGTTGGAATTACAAACCAATTAGTTTTAATAGGTTTATCTTTAGTTCAAGCTTTAAGTATAGGCGCTACAGCTATGATAGCTAGGTATATGGGGGGGCACAGAGAAGATAGAGTAGAGTCTGTAGTAAAACATATTATACTTATAACACAAATGTTTTTAGCTATCCCAATAGTTATATTATCCATTAGTTTTGCACCAGGACTTATGAAATTTTTAGGTGCACATGGAGATACTATTGCAATTGGAAGCACATATTTTAAAATAATAATGTTAGGGTTTTTATTTCAATCACTTAACTTTGCTATATTTGCATCTTTAAGAGGAGTTGGAGATACTAAAACCCCTATGAAGATTAATGTATTTGTAAATCTTTTAAACGTAATTGGAAACTTAGTTCTTATTTATGGACTAATGGGTTTCCCAGCCCTTGGGGTAACAGGAGCTGGTATATCTACAGCACTTTCCCAAGTAATTGCAACCATACTTTCTCTTATATATATATTGAAAAAAGATAGTACCATTCATATAAATTTAAAAGAAAAGTTTAGAGTAGAAAAAGATATTATATTTAATCTTGTGAAAATTGGTGTACCAGCATCTTTAGAACAAATAGCTATGAGACTTGGTGTACTCCTTTTTATTAGAATTGTAGCATCACTTGGAACTGTAGCATATGCTACACATCAAATAGCTATAAATATACTAAGTTTATCATTTACGCCTGGACAAGCCTTTGGTATAGCAGCTTCAACATTAACTGGTAAGAGTTTGGGAGCTGATGAACCTGTATTGGCAGAAAAATATATAAAAACTTGTAGCAAAATAGGCTCACTTGTATCTGGGTTTATGGCTATAATATTTTTCTTCTTTGGTGGAGCTATAGCTAGTTTATATTCTAATGACCCACAAGTTATAGGTCAGGCTGGACAAATCTTAAAGTTAATAGCATTTATACAACCTTTCCAAAGTTCATCTCTCATAGTCGCAGGAGGTCTTAGGGGAGCAGGAGATACTATATTCACCCTTATGTCATCTTTTATAGGAATCCTTATTATAAGAGTAGCACTTGCATATTATTTTGTAATAATAGTTGGAACAGGATTGGTAGGAGCATGGCTAGCCATATTAATAGACCAATTTATAAGATGGATCTTAGTAAACTATAGATTTAGGACAGGTAAGTGGAAATATGTAGTTATAAGATAAAAAAATCAGTCTCATTAATGAGACTGATTTTTTTAGCCTAATATTTTTTTACTACACATTTTGCCAGTAGGAGTTGCTGCTAATCCGCCCATCGCTGTTTCCCTTAAAGCTGCAGGCATAGATTTACCTACTTTAGACATTGCATCAACTACTTCATCAAATGGTACTAGTGACTGAACTTTAGCAAGAGCCATATCTGCTGATGTAATAGCATTTACAACTCCTGATGAATTTCTAAGAGCACATGGATATTCTACTAAACCCGCTACAGGGTCACATACTAAGCCCATTATATTTGTAAGTGCAAAAGAAGATGCATTAAATGAATCTTCAGGATCTCCTCCAGCCATTTCAACTAAAGCACCAGCTGCCATAGCAGCTGCAGCACCACATTCTGCCTGACATCCACCCTCAGCTCCAGATATGGTAGAGTTTTTAGCTATAATCTCTCCAATTCCAGCTGATGTAAATAGGCCTTTAATAAGATCTTCATCACTCAAATCTAACTTTTCTTTAACTGATAAAAATGCACTAGGAATTATTCCAGATGCTCCAGCAGTAGGAGAGGCAACTATTTTCCCCATACTTGCATTTACTTCAGCTGTTGAAAAAGCTTTAGCCATGGCTGAGTTAATAAAGTTCCCAGCAAGTGTTTTACCTTTATTTTTATAATCTTCTATTTTCTTAGCATTTCCACCAGTTAAACCTGATACAGACTTTACTTCTTTTTCAAGTCCTGCATTTGCAGAAAGTTTCATTACTTCTAGTGACTCTCTCATTTTTTCTATAAGTTTTTCATAAGTAAGTCCAAAGCTTTCCATTTCTTTTTCTATAATAACATCTGATATAGATTTGTTTTCTTCCTTACATTTTTGAAGTATTTCTTCCGCTCTATTAAACAATTAAATTCACCTCTCTATTGGATTTATAAATTTTTTATATGAAATTCCCTTTAAATTGGAAACTTCACTAATCAAATGATCATCTAAAATAGAATCAGATTCACAAATCATGGTAGCAACATTTTTTTCTCTAGTAACTTTCATTGTTGCAATATTTAAGTTTTTATCTGCAAATATAGTACCAACTTCACTTATAACACCTTGCCTATCTTCATACTTTAAAATTAAAGTGGGTTTATCTGCAGCTAAGTTTACACTATTGCCATTTATATCGTTTATAATTATATTTCCACCGCCGATAGAAGAACCGCTTATATAAAAATCTTCCTTATCTCTATATTTAAAAATAAGCTTCACAGTGTTTGGATGAACATATCCCAAATCTATTTCTTCAAATGATACTTCTATATCTTTTTTGCTAGCTTCTTCCAAAGAAGTTTTTATATTTGCATCATCTGGATCATAACCTAATATACCACCTACAAGTGCCTTATCAGTGCCATGACCTTTATATGTCTTAGCAAAAGAACCATGTAACATAAATATAACTTTATAAAAACCATCTCCAGCAATTTCTTTAGCTATTCTAGCAAGTCTTGCAGCACCTGCTGTATGAGAACTTGATGGACCTATCATAATTGGACCTAATATATCAAATACACTATAATCTTTCATTGTTACCTCCTCAATCTTATCTATATATCAAAATATGTAGAATATATTTTTGATAGTATCTTACTTATATCTCAATTATACTTAACAATGGAACTATTAACAAGAAGTTTATTCACCTAGATATTAATTTCATGAGAATACATTATATTACAATATATATTTATTGATTATCAATAAATATATATTGTAATATAATGAAAATGGTATATAATAGAAATATAGAAATTAAGAAAAAAAGTCCAGCTAAGAATTGTCAATAGGAAACTTAAAAATATTTAATAACCAGCTGG
>NZ_JBQDAA010000142.1:0-6389 GCF_052089545.1 Tissierella sp.
TATTGTGTTGTTTGTAGTAGCTATATCAATTAAACTAACTAGTGATGCAATTCCAAATTCTGCTCCTCTTTTACTCTTAATTTTTTCATTAACTTTATATAATAGATAGTCTATACCACCATAGTGGTTCATAAGTCCTACAATTCCACCAACAACTATTGAAATTAAAGCTAAATCTTGCATCCATTCCATACCTGTTTGTAGAACGCCAAACAATCCTATGATTCCAAAATCACCCATTATAAGTCCTATTATACCACCTACTAAAATACCCGAGCCTAATACTGCCATAACATTTAAACCTATAAGTGCAGTAACTATAATTACTATATAAGGTACTATTCTGATTAGTTCATATTCAGAAGAAGTGATTTGAGCACTACCGGTTGATAAGAAGAAAAGAGCAACTAAAGTAACTAAAACAGCTGGAAGTACTATAAGTCCATTTGCCTTAAACTTGTCTTTAGGTCCTACTCCTTGAGTACGTATAGCAGCTATTGTAGTATCTGATATAAATGATAAGTTATCACCAAACATGGCACTACCTACAACAGTACCCATTACTAGAGGTAAGCTTAAACCTGTTTGTTCCGCTATTCCAACACCTATAGGACCAAGTGCTGTTATAGTACCCATTGATGTTCCCATGGAAAAAGAAAGTACAGCTCCTATTAAAAATAATCCTGGTAGCAATAAATTTGAAGGTAAAACAGTTAAGCCTAGGTTTACTATTGAACTAACCGCTCCCATTTCTTCAGCTACAGAATAGAATGCTCCTGCTAATAAAAATATAATAACCATCAAGATAATTGTAGGATCTCCTCCACCTTTTGAGAAAATATCCATTTTATCTTCAAGAGAAGCTTTTTCTCCTGGACGATTTAACAATAGAGAAAGACCTGATGCAAATATAAATCCTAATAATAGAGGCATACTACTAAATTCACCTGATAAAATTCCTGTTCCCATATAAATTACTAGAAAAAATATTAAGGGTAATAAACCTATAAAACTTCCTTTCTTTTTCATAACAATTCCTCCTATTTTTTGAGTTGTTTTTCTTACATGTACACTTAAACAGTTTTAATATGCTTTCTTATTTCTTATCACTTTCTTAGATCTCATATTGCACTTTAAATTTTTTATAGTTTTTCTCATAGTTTAATAAAGTGTCTTACTATAGTTTCACCATTTTTATAAAATTTATCGATTCTTATTACTTATTCTAAACTTGTAAACTTCTTTTTATTCTTTCTATTACTAAATATTGCAAGCGCAGCTATTGTAGCTATATATGGAATAGTCATTGTAAGTTGACTTGGTACAATATTTTGAATAGCTACTCCTACCGCCTGGGCTGCACCAAAGAATAAACTAGAAATTATAACAAGTAGGGGGTGACTTTGAGCCATTCCTGCAGCAGCCATAGCTATAAATCCACGACCTGCTGTCATTGCCTCTGTAAACAGTGTTACTTGTCCCATGCTAAGAACCGTTCCACCTAATCCACATAAGGCACCAGACATAGTTACAACTATCATTTTAGTTCTAATAGCTTTTATACCCAAACTTTCTGCCGCTTCCTTATTTATTCCTACCGAAAGTACTCTAAATCCTGATACTGTTTTAAATAGATAGATAAATATTACAATTGCAATAATATATGAAAAATAATCTAACGAAGTTAAATTTTCAAACACTCTACCTATAAAAGGTATATCTTTTATAATTGGTAAGTTTATCTTTTTTAAAGAACCTAATTCTGGACTAGAAAATCCACCTTTTACTCCTAAGATTACAAAAAGTAGTATACTTGTTAGTCCTGTTACTAAGAGGTTTATGGAGGTTCCTATTACCATATCTGCTCCTTTATACTTTACCTGAAGTAGAGCTACTATTCCACCTATTACAGCACCTGATAATATACCTGCAAGCACTGCCAAGGCAACACTTCCAGTCAAATAGTTTACAATTATAGCTGTAAATGAACCTATAAGCATCTGTCCTTCTAGAGCTATATTAAATACTCCTACTTGACTACAGATTGCAGATCCAAGAGCTGCCAATAAAACTGGTGTAGTAGATCTTATGGTTGAGTTTATGATACTAGCTAGATAGTTACTATCCATTATAGCTCCCCTCCCTCTTCTTCATTGTCTTTCATATTTCTTAATTTTAACTTTCTTTTATTTTTTACAAAGTTCATAGTAATTTTCGCTGATACAAACAAGGTTATACAAGATTGAATAACTGTAGACATCTGTAGTGGTACATTTGAGGAACGTTGTATAGACTGTCCACCAACTTGAAGTCCCGAAAGAAATATAGATACAAAAAATATCCCTATTGGATTTAAGTTTGAAATTAAAGCTGCCATAAGAGCAGTCCACGCATAGCTTGTACTACCAAACATATCTTCAATAAATCTAAACTTAACACCATATATCTCTGTTATACCTGCTATAGCAGCTATAGCACCACTTAAAGCCATAGTTTTAATCATTACATTTTTTTGTTTTACTCCTCCGTACTGAGCAAAGTTTGGGTTTAAACCTGTCATCTTTGATTCATATCCAAATATTGTCTTTCTAGCAAGAAAAACAAAGGCTATTACAATAACTATAGCTATTATAAACCCTACATTAAATGTTGTTCTAGAGCTCAATTTCATAAACCTTATTCCTTCTGCTATTACAGGAGTTTGAGCAGCAAGTCCATCTCCCGATAAGTCTTTTAAGGGATAATTTACAAAATAAGAAGTAGTATAATTCGCTATATAATTCATCATAAGTGTAGGTATTATTATAGAAGCTCCATATTTAACATTTAATATAGCTGCTATCATTGCATAAGCTGCTCCAGCTGCCATACCTACTATTATAGAAACTATCATAACTACAAATGCAGGCCCTGGAAGATACAAAGCACATACAGTTGCTGCAAAAGATCCAAATACCATCTGTCCCTCAACACCTAAGTTTATATATCCTGCTCTCCATGCCGCAGTTATACCTATAGCACATATTATGATAGGCGTTGCGCGGGTTAGGGTTTGCATCAAATAGTAAGAGTCAAAGAATGATTTTTCAAACAATTGTGCATATACTTCTACTGGATTTTCTTTTGATATAATAATGACTAAAGCACCAATAGCTAAGCCAAATAAAGTTGCAAAGATTATTTATTTCATTGAATTCCATAATCTTGAAAGCATATTCTTTTTATCACGCTTTTCTTCTACTTCTGCCTTTTCTTTTTTAGTCATTACTCTTACCTCCCATCATAAGTAATCCAAGTTTTTCTGCTGTTACATTTTCCCTGGTAAATTCTCCAGTTATTTTCCCATCATACATAACATATATTCTATCTGATAATTTCATTATTTCGGTTAATTCTGATGATACAAGAAGAACAGCATCTCCTTTTTCTCTTTTTTCTAGAAGTCTACCATGTATAAATTCCATTGCACCTATATCTACGCCTCTAGTTGGTTCTGCTGCAATAAGCAGTCTAGAGTTTTGTTCTACTTCTCTTGCAACTATAAGCTTTTGAATATTTCCACCAGATAGCTGACCAGCCTTTTGTTTAACTCCACTACAACGAACATCATATCTATCTATTACATCTCTAGTATAGTCTTCTATTTCATTGTTTTTTAATAGACCCTTATTAGAAAATCTTTCATTACGGTGATGGGCCATTATTCCTGTTTCTATTAAGTTTGCCTCTTTTGCACATCCCCAAAGATATCTATCTTCTGGAATACAAGCACATCCTTTTTCCCTAATTTCACTAACTGATTTATTAAATATATCATTATCCTCTAGTATGATATTTCCACTTTCGGAAGATTGTAAACCTGTAATAACTTTTATTAGTTCTGATTGTCCATTTCCAGAAACACCAGCTATCCCAACTATTTCTCCACCCTTTATATTCATACTAAGATGGTCTATTACATTTTTATTGTGAGCACCTTTAACAACTAGCTCTTCAATTTCTAACACTTTTCCTTCAGTTTCTCTCTTTGGAATATCCTTATCTACTAATTCTCTTCCTACCATTAGATAAGATATTTCCTCTATATTAGTGTCTTCTATATTCATCTCTTTTATATATTTACCACGACGCATTACTAGTACACGATCTGCTATTGCCATAACTTCTTGAAGTTTATGAGTTATAAGTATAATACTTTTCCCAAGCGCCGCAAGATTTCTTATGGTTTTAAGTAGTTCTTCTACCTCTTGAGGTGTTAAAACTGCAGATGGTTCATCAAATATTATAATATTTGCATCTTGATATAATACTTTCAAGATTTCAATTCTTTGCTGAAGCCCTACTGGACAATCCTTAGTTTTCCTCCTGGGATCTATATCTAAACCATATTCTTTAGATAAATTTTCTACAGCTTTTATAGCTTTTTTACGATCAAAAAATATCCCTCTATTTTTAGGTTCATTTCCATATACTATATTTTCTGCAACTGTAAAAGGATTAAAAAGCATAAAATGTTGCTGTACCATCCCTATTCCTTTTGAAATAGCAGCTTGAGGATTTTTAAAATTTTGTAGTTCTCCATTTAAATAAATCTCACCGCTAGTAGCCTCTTCTAAACCATATAAAATCTTCATTATAGTTGACTTACCAGCTCCATTTTCTCCAACAACAGCGAGAATTTCACCCTTGTTAAGACTTAAATCCACATTATCATTTGCTAGAACTGGCCCGTAGGCTTTGGTAATGTTTTTCATTTCTAATAACACTTCTATCCCTCCTTTTGTTTGTTAAAGATTGGAGAAGGCTTAAGCCTTCTCCACCTCAAACTATCGAAAGATAAATTTAACTTTTTTTACTTTTTATACTCATCTTCTTTAGGCATATCTTTCATATCCAATTCGCCTGATTTTATATCTTCTGCTACTTGCTTTAATTTTTCTATATTTTCTTCTGAAAGTCTATCACTTATTTCATTTTCACTTTCATGAGTTACATGTACTGCTCCTATAACTCCTTCTTCTATTCCCCACTCTTCATTTTCTTCTGACCATTCTTCATCAGAAAAATATTTTTCTAATAAATATTCTATAGTTGTATATGTGTCTTTAATTTGTGATGTTATTATATAAGGATTATCTGGAGTAGTTAAGTCTACGTCTTGTCCTGATGTATAAAATTCTTTTTCTAAAGCTGCTTCAAATACTCCCTTATCTCCACCAGCTGCTGCTGCATTTATGAAAGTAGCACCTTGTTCATATTGCTGAATAGCAAGTTCCTTTGCTTTAGCTGGATCGTTATAACCTCCTACATAGTTAAATACAAATTCAGAATCTGGTTTAATGCTTTTTGCACCTTCCATAAATCCATATCTCCATCTCCATGATCCCGCACCTTGGTTTGCATGAACTCCACCAAAGAACTCTTCATCATCTTCTGTTGACATAGCTGCTACCATACCTATTAAATATGCACCTTCTTGTTCTCTATATGAAATTGATTTAATATTTTCATTAGCTAGTTCTGTATCTATCATTGCATATTCAGCTGCATCAGGAAACTCTGTTGCAATTTTCTCCATAGCTTCTCCTGCTTGCCAGCTACCCCCTATTATAAAATCTACTTCTTCTTCTATTAGAGCACGCCCATTAGCTTCATAGGCTGCAGCGTCACCTGATTCTGCTATTACAGCTTCATAACCATATTTATCTGCATTTTCTTCAAGAGCATTTATCATGTTTAAAACAAATACCTGTGTACCTGCTTCATCAGTTAAAAGAGCTATCTTTACTTTGTCTTCATCTCCATCTGAACTACCACCATCATCTGAATCAGAAGAACATCCTACAAATACACTTGCCATTAAGGTCATTGATAATAGTAAAGCTAATATTTTTTTCATTTTAAAGCCTCCATTTTAATTTATTTTACGCTGTAAAAAGATTACATTTCCTTTATTACTTCCCTAAGTAAAGCTTTAAACTTCTTTGCTGATTTTTCACCTGTTTCATCTACCTCTTCTGTAGTTAAAGGCTGGTCAAGTATTCCCGCAGCCATATTTGTAACAAGAGATAGTCCTAGTACTTTCATCCCTAAATGACCAGCTGTTATAGTTTCAGTAACTGTAGACATTCCAACTGTATCTCCACCTAAAGATCTTATTGCTTTTATTTCTGCTGGCGTTTCAAATTGTGGCCCAGCCCAATAAAAGTATACACCTTCATGCATTTTCACATCTAATCTTTTAGCAATATCCTTTGTCAATTCTCTATATTCTTTATTATAAACTGTAGACATATCAAAGAATCTTGGTCCAAATTCTTCTACATTTTTTCCCCTTAAAGGACTTGCCCCCATAAGTTTTATATGGTCTTCTATTATCATTATATCTC
>NZ_JBQDAA010000143.1:0-6257 GCF_052089545.1 Tissierella sp.
TCCTTAAAGTATTCAATAGTAAGTCCTCCTATACCATCACCTTCACCATTAAATAGTCTAAAACAATCTGTATGGGGATCGTTAAAAAATTTTGTTCTCTTATTTAAAGCAACTATCAGCTTTTTTGTAAAAAAACTTTTATCTATAGCTTCGTCTTCTTTTTGAGTAAGAACCCATCCCGATCCTTTGTTTTGCTTACCATAGTATCCTTTAGCTATAAATTGATCATCACTGTCTACAAGATTTACTATACTTCCCTCTATGTAGACATCATCTATATTTACTATCCTATTTGCCAATATAAGTGGGTAGCCATTCTTATACTCATCTATAAAATTTGTTTTTACTTTTAAATCTACTTCCATTTTCAAAACCATCCTTTTAATTGTTTTTTATAAGTTTTTTAAAAAATCTCATCTCATCGTCTAATCCCCTGTGATCTACAGTTTTTGGATCAAAATGTAAGAGATCAAAAACAAACTGTACAGCATATCCAGTCCCTAAAGATAGTATAACTGTACCTATACCTACAGGACCACCAAGTATATATCCTGCTATAAGAACTGTTATTTCTATAAAATTTCTAACAAATCTTATAGACCTTCCAGTACTTTCATGTAAGAGTAACATAAGTCCATCTCTAGGACCTGCTCCAAATCCTGCTTTCAAATAAAAATAAGTTCCATAACCTAATGTAATCATACCTAAAAATATACTAATAACTCCTAGAATCTCATTGGAAAATACCGGAATAATATTTAAATCCATTATTATATTCATAAAAACACCTACAAAAATCATATTACAAATAGTACCTATCCCATACCTTTGACCTTTCAACATACCTATTATGACTATTATCAAACCGACCACTATATTTGCTGTACCTATTTTTATATAAAATATATTTGAAAGCCCCTGCTGAAAAACATCCCAAGGCGCGTACCCAAGATTTGCATTTATAGTCAAAACCCTTCCCAAAGCAGCTAAAAGTAGTCCAAACATAAGCTTCAAATACCGCACACCCATACTATCATTATTAGCTACTTTTTCAACTTCTTCCATAAACCTTACCTCCTAAACTTCATCTTTTATTTATTTTATCACAGTCAAGAGGTTTTAGTTAAGTTCTTTTCAAAATAAAAAACCCTACAAGTTATATAACCTGTAGAGTGTATAGACTTATCTATTCAAATATAGTTTCAAGTTTCATCTCATAATATCCTTCTATATATCCTTTCAAAACTGCAAATTCATCTGTATCCATCTCAGAAAAATCATGGGCTATCTCTTTTTCATAAGTAAAGACCATATCCATATCATCAACTGTTATATATCTATCATCACTATCTTTTAAAAATATTTTCATAAAATTTTCCCCCTTAGTTTTTATTCTTATATATTTATATTAGGAGTAAGGGGTAAATATTATATATTTTTTTCGACAAGTTTTTTATCAGTAGAACATTCTCTTTCTAACCATAGCCTCTTGAAAGAAAATATATAGACCAAGCATTAAAAATATATCTCCTATACTTATAATCTTTGGAAGTGGATAGGGAGGTGGTATAGCTATTATATCGGCCAGATAAGGTATCTTTGTACTATCGGTCATAGCTATATGCTTTATATCATAACTCTTTATCTCTATACTATTATTATTAATTCCCCCAACACCATCTATAGATACCGGCATCTTTCCACCATTTGAAAATATGACTATAAAATTTAGCAAAAGACCTATTAAAAATATTTTCATAGATAGTTTCTTTATATTTAAAGATATGCCAAGTATTAAAAACAGATAGGAAATGAGGTGAATATAAAAAAAGTAATCATTTATTATAGTATTCGCAAATGAAAGATTGGAAAACTTTAATATAGATAGTCCAAGCTGCAAAACTAAAGATAATATTAAAAAATACCATCCCTTTATATGTACATCTTCTAAACGTTTAAACTTTCCTCCTCTTAACTTTGCTAGAGCTATAGAAAGTATACTAGGTTCTAAAAACAATCCGCCACCTCTTTTCTATTCATAGTTTTAATAAAACATTTAGCAAGTTCTGGGTGAAACTGTCTTCCTGCATTTTTTTCTATTTCCTTACAAGCAACATCTATATCTAAACCATCCCTATAAGACCTGTCCGATGTCATAGCATCAAAAGAATCTGCTATAGCAAGTATATATGCCTCTATAGGGACTTCATCTCCTTTTAGGCCTTCTGGATAGCCCGAACCATCATATTTTTCATGATGGTATCTAACTATAGGCTCAACTTCTTTAAAGGTATCTATTTTACTTAAAATATCTGCTCCAATAGCTGGATGATTCCTTATTTGATCAAATTCTTCCCTAGTTAACCTATCAGTCTTATGTAATATACTATCTTTTATACCAATTTTACCTATGTCATGCAGTACAGCTGCAGTCATTAAATTATCTATCCTTTTTTTACTTAAACCATAAGCATTAGCAAGTAGTAGTGCATATTCTCCCACTCTAGTAGAATGACCACTTGTATAAGGATCCTTTGCTTCTAAAGCCTTACTTAAAGTTTCAATAGTAGCTATATTGAAGCTTCTCATCTCAACATATAGTTTAAAAGAATGTCTAGCTAAAAGTAGTGGTGCAAAAAATAGTATTACTGATAAGTAGCCATAAGATATAAAAGAAAGAGCAATAATAACACCCATAACTCCTATAGCAAGTGCACTCCAAATAACTCCTTTAATATTGTTTATCCATATTTTAATAAAGTTTTCCCCTTGAAGAAATGTCATAAGACCAGATATAGTTACTGTATTTAGTAGCGTGCCAGCAACTAACATATATATTATCTGTAGTAGAAAAAATCCTCCAACCTTACCTCCAGAATATATATATACTAACCCTGTAACACTTGAAATTATAACACTTTGAGAAACATTAAACATAGTCATATAGTAAGGAGTGTTAAATATATGCCTATAACTTTTTCTATGAGCTACATATGGAAATCTAAATAATACACCTAGAGGATAAGAAATGGCAGCAAGTATTGGCCCTCCTACCATTACAGCAGAAAGATTTATAGCTGAACCTACAGAAACTGCCATATTATTATTTGGTAAAATTATAGGAAGTGTTTCCACTATTATAGACATAGCTGTCCAAAACAATATTAATCCAATACTAGGCATTTCAAAATTCAAAAATAAATAAGTAATAAGTGCAATAGCAATAAAAAACATTGAAAATATATATTTATATGTCTTTTTATTTGGTTTCATAACTCCCTCCATATATATCTAAGCCGACTAATAAATCATGTTAAACTATTAGATCCATGTAAAAGTTGCGCCTGCTGATAAAACTAAAGCAAGTAAGCTAGATAAAACTATTAAAGCTCTTTTCATTTGAATATAGCCCCCTTTTAGAGTACTATACTGCCTCGCTATGGCAATATGCTATATTCGCTTCGCTTAAATACTTATTAGTCGGCTTGATAGCTGATTATTTCAAAACACATCTATTTATTGAGTCTAAAGTTGCCTTAACAACTGATTCTCTATAATCGTTACCTATCAGACAAGAACCACACATTCGTTTTTCTTCTCCATCTGAAACACGCATTATTATAACTAAAATCACTTTATCCACTGAAAGTTGTACAGTTTTTATATCTTCTAGTATAAAAGCATCACTAACCTCTGAGGCTTTTTCTACATTTTTTAAAGTAGAGTCTACAAGCATCCTATCAATATTTCTACAAGTATTGAGTCCAGTATTAGAATGAGAGTATGAACCTTTACTATCAGATAAATTTACTGTGACTGAAGCTTTATGCCCATTATTTTCATAAGAAACTCCTTCTACCTTAAGTCTATGATAGATTTTATCTAGATCTAATTGAGGTAATTCTGCAATACTTATCTTTTTATAATCTACGTCTATATCATATGTAGCAATCAAAACAGATTGAATATCTCTAGAAAGCTGTTTTGCACTTCTTTTACCATTTGAAACTATGTGAACCTCCTCTATTGTTTCACCTTCACCTAAAACAAAACGAGAAGATATTATCGAATCAATTTTTTCAAGACTCTTTTCAATCAATTTAAAATTGTTTCTAACTATTTCCTTTCCCATAAAATCCCCCTAGTCCAGTCAAAATTTATCTACAACTATATAGATTTTATCATTAATTGTCTGAATTTACAATATAATTAGACAGGCCTTTAAATAAGATCTTATTTTGACACCTTTTGTCAGTATCCAAAATATAGCTATATAGACTTACTCCATAAAAATAAGTCTCAATTATTAAAAAAACGTAATAAAAAAAGCTTAAAAATTAATTTTTAAACTTTTTTACTTAGCTTATCCTAAAGTATTAAATACCTTAAACCATAATATAGTATAAAGATAGCAAATATAATAGTTATATATGTTCTTATTCCAAATCTACTATAAGTCATTATTCTTCTATAGAAATTTATAGGAATGTTAAATACTGGCCAACCTGGATATCTTCTTCTTTCTAACTCTTCTTCCCAACTGTTTAACTCTGCTATTATATTTTCATAAGTCTTCATTGATGTTAAAGATAGGTATCCCAAGGTTTTTTCTGCCCTATTAAAACCTTTATCTATGGCCACTCTTAAAGCATCTAGTTTTTCTTTATCCTCACCCCAGGCAACTTTTACAAACTCTAAGACCTTTTCACTCATCTCTTCTGTATCTAATCGTACACTTCCACCTATAAGGTTATTTAAACTACTATTAATTTCTTTTTTATCAAGATTTAAAACACCATCCTTTAAACTATGATCTCTTACTGTACTTTCCTTTATCAAATTTGAAGTCTCTTTTTCATTCCTACTTATCATCTCTTCCACCATTTTTTCAAGCTGCATGGTGGCATTTTCTGGTTCATTTTTAAGAGTTTCTAAAGACATAAAGGTATCAAGTTTTTTTATTACTTTTTCATAAGTTTCTTTTGATAACTCCGGCAGCTTTCCCAATATTTCCTCTGTTTCTTTAAAGCTTTTATCTATAGTTTCCCTTAAAATATCTATCTTTCCCTTCTCTCCATGGGAAGTTTCTTTTACAAAATCTACTACTTTTTCACTAGAAGTCTCAGCACCAAGCTTACCATTTTTACCGATCAACTCTTTTGCCTTAGCCAAAATTTTTTCCTCTACTTTTACCCTATCTATTTCTACTGTGTTTTTTGCCTGAGTTAAGTCCTTATTGATTACATCCTTACCTTCTGGTCCATTTTTAGATAGACTCTTTCCTTTTATATTTTCCTCTTTTAATATATCTATAGTCTCACTTTGTTTTTTTACTATATCTTCTACCATTTGTCTAAGCTGGGTTATAGCATCCTCTGACCCCTTGCTAAGTTCTTTTATGGTTTCTAAATCATAAACTAAGGATTCCATTTCTAAATCTATCTTTTCATATATATCATCTACATTAACATTAGTTCCTCCAACTTTTAGCTCCTTTACTATAGTTTCCTTTGAAGCTTCAAGACCATTTTTATTTGGTAGATTATTTATATGATAAGTACCATCTATTCTCATAATAATTTCCTCCTACAGATATATAAGTCTACCTTTTCCTATCCTTATTATATAGCTACCCATCTACAAGGTTATAAATTTTTTGTTTTCTAAGTAAAAATCATTTATATTATAAAGCTTTATTCTTTTTTAGAATAAAGACCTATAGTGAAAAGTGAAAGTATCTTTTATAAAAATAAAAATCCCTAGAATATTTAAATATTCTAGGGATTAACTATCAATTATGCAGAAACTACATTTTCTGCTTGAAGACCTTTTTCTGTTTCAACTACTTCAAATTCTACTGCTTCATCTTCTTCTAAAGTTTTGAAACCTTCTTTTTGGATTGCTGAATAGTGTACGAATACATCTTTTCCTTCTTCTGTAGTAATAAATCCAAATCCTTTTTCTGCATTAAACCATTTTACTGTACCAGTCATAATTACATACCTCCTAAATTTTATTTTGTATTTTATTTCTCAAACTTCTTTTAATATCTCACTAATAAAATCTAGGTGTATACTTAATTATACAATACTAATAGATATATCGTGTTACTATTTACTCAAAATTCAAGTATAAATATAGTATATCACAGTATAATGTATATGTAAAATTTTTTTCGCCTTATATAGATTAATTGTATATTTCTTCTTTGTGGACCCATTTATTTATAATATCTTACAATTCATTTAAATAATAAT
>NZ_JBQDAA010000144.1:0-3442 GCF_052089545.1 Tissierella sp.
ACAAGATTGGACTTTTTATTTAACTAAAACGATTTAACTAGCACCACGCGTAACAAAGATATAACGACTAACGAAAGTCCTAAAATTAAGTAATTATAAGGGTTTTTAAGATCAAAAATTCTTTGGAAGAAAAAAGTACCGAAAGGCATAAAGAGAATTGCAACCGAAAAAATAATTCCGAAAACTCTGCCTATATAATTAATATCAGTCTTAATCTGAATGAATGTCATAAATTGAATATTGAAGATCGACAAAAAAAGATTAAATAGGACGATTAACGTCGCTACAAGAATAATAGAATGCGATAGTTGAAATAATTGTTGCACAAAAATTAGTGAAGCTCCACATAGTGTAATAAATAAAATAAGCCGATTTGTTGTGGGTTCCCTTTTCAGAAAAGTTGATACTGAGGCTCCAATTAGACCACCAACAGATTCAGCAGTTAAAAAAACTGCATACGCCTTTAAAGTTGTCCCACTAAAAGCATAAGTTGAAAAAGGTAGAATCAAATTATATCCGGCAATGATAAAGTTCACAATACTAGAGAAAATGATAATCATCATTATTTGCGAATTAGTCAGAATATATTGAAAACCTTCTCTAATTTGAAAAAGGGTATTTTTCTTGTGCTTTTTATTAGGTTGCGTTGTTAAAATAGTCAGCTTCTTTAAAATAGTCAGCTTCTTTATGAGTAAACCTGAAACAAAAAATGAAACTGCATCTAAAACTAATGCGATTCTATTACCGAAAAAATTAGCGATCAACAAAGCTAAACTAGGTCCAGCAATTTGAACAATTTCTTTTACAATTTCCAAAGTAGAATTAACAGTATTAATGTGTTCTTTATAAACAATTTCTCTAAAAATCGCTTTATATGCTGGGCTTCGAAATGACGTGATTATCGCTAGTGCAATATTGATAAGTATAATCGCATAAATAAAAAATGACTTAGGAATAAAAATTGCTAATATAAGACAAATAAATCCACTAATCAAATCACAATGAAAAATAATTCGCTTTCTATTACCACTGTCAGAGACAGCACCTCCCCAAAAATTAAAAAATACGCTGATTAAAACTTCACTACTTTGGTAGAAAGACAGCCAAAAACCTCCATTTGGAATAGAAGAAAGAAATACTGTATTTACGTAGTCAAATAAAACATCACCAAATTTCGAAATCGCATTACTGGTAGTAACCTTAACCGTATTTAGCTTTTCCGTTTTTGTTAATTTTGCTTCTTCTGTCATTGAATCACCTTCATAAAAAGTATTGACTTTGAAATAAATGAGAATAAAATTAATTAAAATAAATGATTGTTAATAAATTATAGCACTATTAAAAAAGCTTTAACAAAAAAGTTATGCATCTTGTTTCTTAAGAAAGGAAGATATTAATATTATGAGTAGAGGAAAAATAATACTTATAGATGGCATATCGAATTCAGGTAAAACTACTTTATGTAATAACTTATCAAAACAACTAGGTTATAAAATTGTTCCTGAATCAATAAGATATCTAGAAAATAGGTTAAATGAAAAAGGAGATAATATTTTATATGTTCCTAAAAATATTCAAGAAGAATTACGGAATCAGGAAATATTATTTGACCTAGAATTTGATAAATGGTTTGATGCAAATTATTTTGCTGATCATGGACAAAATGTTGTAATTGATAAATCACCCTATTCAATCGTTGCGACAGCATTTGCTTTCGAATCTTCTAATATATCTGGAACATATAATAAATCGTTAGAGTTTTTAGACGATTTTATAGAAAAAGCTAAACGATATAAATTATACAGTCCGGACTTGCTATTACTATTAAAAGCTGATAGTTCTGCTTCATCAAAGAGAAATTTGGAACGGAATCATCACCTTTTAAGTGTCTGGACTCAAGAAAGTACAAGACAAAAGCAAGAAGAAATATTAGAAAAAGAATTTCAAGAATTAGACATGAAAAAGGCACTAATTGATACATCAAATCTTTCACCACGGGATGTCTATGATGAGGCTTTAAAACAAATCACTAGTTTGTGATTTAACTCATCAAATTTTATTAAGGAGGGCTAATTATGATAACAATAGCAGAATTAATAATGTTTCTAATGCTACTACAATGTTTGTGGCACATAGCTAGAACAATGCTAGTGAATAAAAAAATAAAGCAAAATAAAAATAATGCTGCGAGCTTTAAAGAAACTAGAGATGAAAAACCAAAATTCTTTATAGTTATTCCATGTTTACAAGAACAAAAGATAATTAATAGAACGATAGATGATTTTGTAAATATTATTACTAGTACAAAAATTGATGCAAAATTATTCATCGTAACTACTGATAAAGAAAAATTGCTAACCAATCAAGGAAAAACTACATTTGACATTGTAAAAGAAAAGATTGATACATCAGATAGTTATAAAGACATTAAACTTTTAAACTATCCTGGAGTAAATGGCATGATGGCTGATCAATTAAATTATGCATTCGATACAATTTATAAAATGTATGATATTGATGAGAAAAGCTCCTATTTCTGTGTCTATAATGCCGATAGTCGCCCCGGAAAAGACGCATTCCTTCAGGCAAAAACAGTTGCCCTAAAGAAGCATTTTCCTTTAATTATGCAAGAATATTCTGCATTTTTCTCTAACTTAAATACGTTAAGTCCAATTATGCAAGGCTTCGCTGTTTATCAAACTAATTTTGAATTAATAAATGGACTAACAAATGCTATATTACCTTCTATTTTCTTAAGGAATCATGTTGTAGGCCATGGACTTTTTGTCAGATTTGATTATTTAAAACGAATAGGTAGCTTTAATACTGAATTTTGGTGTGAAGATATTTATCTTAGTTTCTATTTGAGAAGTCAGGGAATTATAATTGAACCATTATTTGCCTTGGAATATGGGGAATCTCCTAAAAATATTCAAATACTTGCTAAACAAAATGCTAATTGGTTCAAAACATTGTCTGATAATAAAAAATTTTATCAAATATTAAGTAAGAATAAAGATACTAAACAATTGAATACTTTTCTTTATTATCTAAATCAAGTAAGAGGAGCCTTTGCATGGCTATTACTACCTAGCTTTTATCTAGTTATCTTTATATTTCTTATTTTTATAAATAGTGGATTAGCACTAGTTTTTACTTTAGTTTATCTAACTACCACATTTCTTCGATTCTGGTTATCTAATTCAATCGCGAAAAATTTACACGGAAAATTACCGGTAAATAATTTCCTTCTAGCGTTTGAAAGTAGCATAGCATATTTAATTTCTAATGTAGGTCCTCTCTATCTAGTATTTCATAGAAAAGGAACTAAATATAAAACAGAAAGGTGAGTTTCAGTATGTTTATTATTGATAATTTTATTCAACGCAGCCAGAATACTCCTGATCAAGTGGCAGTTAAATCACCAAATGGTGATTATACC
>NZ_JBQDAA010000144.1:3452-6239 GCF_052089545.1 Tissierella sp.
CTATCAAGAAATTTCCAATATTGCCCAGCAATTAGCCGCTAAACTTGATGAGGAAAATGCTCAGGACATCGTTCCCTTTTATTTAAAAGATACCCGTTTTGTACTGCCCACAGTAATTGGAATTTGGCTATCCAACCGCATCCCTATGCCACTTGTATCAGCGTTAGACCTACCTGAAGCCACTGATCGTGTAAAAGAAGTTCAATGGGATACTTTAATAACTGACTTACCTGCCACACTTAAGCAGAAAAATATCATTCAAGTTGATCTTTTCAATCAGAATAATCACGCCGACTTTAAAGCTAAACCGTTCTCGCAAAAAAATGTATACATCCTCTCTACTTCTGGCAGTACCGGCATTCCTAAAAAAGTTTTTCTGACAGAAAGCAATCTAAAGTGGATCCTTACAAGACTGTACTCATTAATTAACGTCAACGAGACGACCAAATTTTTATTTTCAACGCCTTATTCTTTTGATGTTTCATTAACAGAGCTTCTGTCGCCCGTTATTGCCGGTGCCGAGCTGGTTTGTCTCCCAACAAGTCCTTCTAATTCAGAGAGTATCAGGCTAATTCCCAAATTAATTAATCAAAAGCAAATAACGCACCTTTCCTTATCCCCTTCATTTGCGGAGGCACTTCTTGATATCGTTGGTCCTGAAGCCTTTGATAAACTCAAGTTTCTGATGGTAGCCGGTGAAGCATTTCCGATTAATTTGGCAAAAAAATTGAAACGGGCGCTTAATAAGGGATGCAAAGTTTTTAATCTTTATGGTCCGACTGAAACAACTGTCTATTCTACTTATCATCAGGTAACTGAAAATGAAGAAGAATACGTACCGATTGGCCGCCCATTACCAGAGGGAAAGGTAAAAGTCCTTGATGCAAACAATAATGAAGCAAAAAAAGGTGAATTATATATTGGCGGAAATGGAGTAACAGACGGCTATCTTTTAGATTCTGTTAAAAGCAGCTCAAGCTTCATCACTCTTGACGGTGAACGCTATTATAAAACTGGTGATAAGGTAGAAATTTTACAAAACGGTGAGCTACTTTTCTTAGAAAGAGAAGACGATCAAGTCCAAGTTAACGGAATCCGTGTGGAATTAGGTGAAATTCAAACTCTAGTATCGAAAATCGCTGATGTTACCACAGCAATTGCGAAGTTCAAAAACAAGCGAATCTATATTTTTTACATTAGTTCGCAAGATAAAGAAGCTGAGATTAAAAGTAAACTGCCAACTTATCTCAATCCAATAATTATTAAGGTCGATCACTTCTTGTACACCTACAACCGTAAGATTGATACGCAAAGAATGATCGACGAGTATTATAATCGTTCTTTGACTACTGATAGCTCTAACACTTTAGACGAATTGAAAAAGTTGATAGCCAAATACCACGCTAATGAAATTAAAGAGCTGGATTCTCTGGATTCAGTGCGCTTCATTGTTGATGTAGAAAATACTTTTAAGATTCAGATTGATGATGCCCAGTTCTCACTGTTGAACACGCTTGAGCGCTTGGCAGCATATATTGACAAGCAGCAAACAAATACAGCTGCAGAGACTCGCGAGCAAGCAAATGAAGCTGACTTACTTAATCTTAAATTGCTGTTTGCAAACTTTTCGAGCAGCTATGAGGATGCGAAAATTACTGCTTCATCAACGCAGCAGAGTCTCTTTTCACAACAAAAACCATCTTTTGACCTGCTAAGAGTATCTTTTCCGACAATTAACTTTGAAGAAATTCAGAAGATTAGACAGATTTTTACTGATTTAACTACTAAGATAGATCTATTGAAATTTGCTTGGTTTAAAGATCGAGACGGTAAACTATATTTCAAGAAGATAATCAATCCAGCTCCAATCTCACTTGTTACCGCAAACAGCTTTTCCGAAACTGACTTAGAAAAAGTGATGTATTCTAAGCCTGGTTCGCCAATTCATTGCCTTATTTTCAATATGAAGAAGCAGGAGTTAAACATTGTCTTTTCACACCACGCTCTAGATGCCTCTTCTTCTAACAAATTGAAGAAAATATTCGTAGATTTGTATCAAGGAAATTTGAAAATTGAGCAAATTAAGTCCAGTTCTTATGCTGAATTTATGAGTTTTGTTCAAGAAGTTAATCAAAGTACTGATTTAAAGGCGGCCCTTTCTTTGGTACCTCAAACGCAGGAAGAACTCAATTTAACTAAAGAAGATGGTCGACTCTATATCACAAAATTCGCCTGCCCTGCTAAAACGACGGATCAAATTTACATTAACGGTCTTTACTTACTGTCACAAGCGATGATGAAAGATCATAAGATGAAGAAGATTACGGGAAAGATCGCTTTGAATATCAGGAAGTTTTCGAACTTTGATGCTAGCGATGTAATTGGAGATATTCACGCTACCCTACCTTGGGAAGTGAATGAAAATGATACTTTGACTGATTTTGCCAAGAGATATCAAATGTGGAAAGATCACTATACTAAGGGCACGGATTATCGCTACTGCATTTTCAATCAGATTGGCAGTAATTTAGAATATCGCAACGCTTTAAGTAAACAGTGGAGCAACATGAATATTTCACCTAATTATATTGGAGAGGTAAATTCAGTAAAGGCGATTGCGGATGATATCTTAAGGCTGCCGTTCAAGCCTAATTACATCACTATGGTTTCGAAAGAAGGTGTGCTATATTGCATTTCATATGGGCGCTTACTCGAAAAATTTAAGTATCAGGTGAAATTGAATGATGAGCTAGTAGTTACTGTAACAACAAATGAAGAGTAGAAAAA
>NZ_JBQDAA010000145.1:0-6148 GCF_052089545.1 Tissierella sp.
ATGGAATATTAATGTCCGAGAAAAAAGTGTGCTGAAAAAGGTTGACAATCCATCTAGCAGAAATAACCATTACAATAGGATATAAAATAAATATTAGCAAACTAATAATGACTGACCATAAGATTAATTTATCCATACTATAAAAATTGCCTATATCACTTAATGCTTTCTTTCCAATCTACTTGAGCTTGAAGGCCTGGACTTGTATCAACTCTAATAGTTGACTCATTTAACACTATTAAATTTAACTTTACTAAAATGGATGATTTTAAAATTATGAAGACTGGAAAGGCCACCTTTTCTTATTTGTTATTCAAAACTATTCTATTAGTTTATTTAATAGCCTTTCTTTACATATAAATTTTTTTTATTTCTATTTGAACTCATATAATGATATAATTAAGATTGTGTTAAAATAAGTTAGTAAAAGTTTTATTATAACTAAACGAGATAATATTGAAATTATATATCTTAGCAAAAGGAGGAAAATAAAAATTGAATTTTAAAAAACTATCAGCATTATTATTGATTATGCTATTCTTATTTCTAATTACAGCCTGTAGTGGAGAAAAAGAATTAATATCAGAAGAATTTGATCCAAATCAAGATTTTGATAGTATTCTAGAGGAAGCTAAAGGTTCTACTGTTAGTTTTTATGGTTGGGGTGGGGATGAAGATAGAAATAAATGGTTAGCCTTAACCGTTGCTCCAATCTTAAAAGAAAAATATGATATTACTTTAGAAGTTGTTGGAATGGATATCGACAATATATTATCTAAATTAGCAGGAGAAAAGCAAGCTGGCTTAAGGAAAGGGACTATTGATATGATATGGATAAATGGAGAGAATTTCTATTCTGCTAAAGAAAATGGTTTGTTGTTTGGCCCTTTTTCAGAAGAATTACCTAATTTTAAAAAATACATAGATGATGAGGATCCAGAAAATAAATATGATTTTGCATTCCCTATAGAAGGTTATGAAGCTCCATATAGTAAGGCACAAATGGTATTTATTAATGATAGTTCCCTTACTAAAGAAACTCCAAATAATGCTAGAGAACTTATGGATTATTCTAAAAAATATAAGGGAAAAGTGACTTATCCTGCATCAAATGATTTTATAGGAAGTGCTTTTATTAGAACATTAATTTATGATATAGTAGGACATGAACAATTCTTAAATTTAGAGCCCGATAAAGAAGTTGTTAAGAAAGCAATAGAACCTGCTTTAGATTATTTAAGAGAATTAAATAAGTACTTGTGGAATCAAGGAAAGACCTTCCCTTCTACTTCAGGAGAGGTTAATAATATGTTTGAAGATGGTGAATTGGTTATGACTATGAATTATATGCCATTTACTGCTGCTCTAGGTATTGAAAAAGGTATATACAACCCTACTGTACAAACCTTTATATTTGAAAAAGGAACAGTTGGAAATACTAACTATATAGCTATAGCTAATAACTCATCTAATAAAGCTGCTGCAATGGTAGCTATCAATGAAATTCTTTCTGCAGAGGTACAAGCTACTCAACTTGAAGAGTTAAAATCCCTATCAGTAATTTCTTATGATAAATTAACTACTGAAGAAATAAATAGATTTAAAAATATTAATCTAGGAGAAGGTGTTTTAACACAAGATGAACTTTTTAATAAACGTTTACCAGAGATGCCAGCTAATATAATTCCTATAATAGAGGAAATTTGGTTAGAGGAAGTAGTTGGTAAATGAAAATTTTCAAAGAATCAGGAGTGGAAAATTATGAATAAAAAAACACCCTATATACTTCTAATACCCCTAGTATTTTTGGGTATTCTTTTTATATATGGGGTTATTAATGGTTTACTTCAAAGCTTGGGGTATATTCCAGCTTTCAACCTTACAAATATAACTTTAGATTATTATATCGAATTATTCAGTAACCCTACGTTATTAGATTCTTTGAAGCTAAGTTTGAAAATATCTATTGTGTCCTCATTATTATCAGTTATTTTAGGTATCATACTCACAGCCTCCTTAATTTATACTGGACATACAGAGGGAAGGGTAATTCAAATCATTAAACTAGCAATACTAATTCCTCATACTATCGTAGCATTATTTTCAATAAGTATATTATCTCAAAATGGCTTGCTGGCTAGAATCTTATATAATTTAGGATTTATAAATTCACAGGGAGATTTCCCATTATTACTATATACAAAACATAGCTTTGGTATTATCTTAGGTTTTATTTGGAAACAAGTGCCTTTTGTTGCATACTTTAGTTTATCTTTAATGTCTAATATAAATAAGACCTTGGGGGAAGCCTCAGAAAACTTAGGAGCTTCAAAATTAAAATCATTCTTTTATATTACTTTACCCCTAAGTATGCCTGCCATAAGAAAATCCTTCTTAATTATCTTAACATTTTCTTTTGGAGCTTATGATCTGCCATTTCTGTTGGGCGCAACTATACCAAATGCATTACCTGTACAATCATATATTGAATTTTTACATCCTGATTTACTTCACAGGCCTTATGCCATGGCAATGAATGGATTAATATTATTAATAAGCTGGACCATGGCAGGAATATATTATTTAGTGACTAAGAAGAAAAAAGACAAAGGTGATGCTCATGAAAGATATTAGTTCAAATAAATTATTAAAGTTTTTCTTATATCTTGTTTTATTTACAATATTAGCACCAGTGGTGATACTAATACTCTGGACTTTTACAAGTAGATGGCCTTGGCCTAACTTATTACCAGAAACCTATTCCCTTAGAGCTATTAAGGAGGTATTTGCGCCTCATGCAAAGCTACTTCAAACCCTAATATCAAGCATCTTATTATCCTTGTCTGTGGCTGTTTTATCAACTATCATAGCCATAATGACTGCAAGAGCATTGACTTATTATGATTTTGTTGGAAAGAAATTAATATACTTCTTAAGTATTCTACCAATCCTAGTTCCTGGATCTGTATTCGCAATGGGTATACATGTTGTATTTATACGAATGTCACTAGCTGACACTATCTTAGGAGTTATAATAGTTCATTTAGTTTATACTCTCCCTTATTCTATAAGCATAATGAGGGATTTAATAGAATCTATAGGAATAAATTTGGAATTGCAAGCTTATGTTTTGGGTGCTTCTCCCTTTAAATCATTTATATTTATTACACTACCCCTCCTTAGACCAGGGATTATAGCAAGTATTAGCATGGCTTATATCAGTTCCTTTAGCCAGTATTTCCTAACCTTATTAATTGGTGGGGGAAAAGTAAAAACAATTAGTCTACTTATGATACCATTTATAGCCAAGGGAGATCGTTCACTAAGCTCTGCCTATGCTCTATTATTTGTAATATCTACACTTTTAATTTTTGCACTAGTAGATAGACTTATAAAGAAATCACCTTATCAAAATAAGGAAGGAGGAATATAATTGGAATTAGAACTTAAAAATATCTCTATTATATTATCTAATAAAAAGATACTTAAATCTATAGATTTAAAAGTTGAAGATGGAGAATTTATCTCACTCTTAGGTGCTTCTGGATGTGGGAAAACTACTCTATTAAAAACAATAGCAGGTATAATTAATCAAGATGAAGGCTCTATCTTTTTAGGTGGCAATTTGGCAGATAGGATTCCTCCCTATAAAAGAAAAACTGTTATTGTTTTTCAAGATTTTAGATTGTTTCCACATCTGACAGTTGCAGAAAATATAAGCTTTCCTCTTAAAATGATTGGTATTAATAAAAATGATTGTAAAAAAGAAGCAATAAAATTGCTTGAAAAAGTTGAATTACAGGGTTTTGAAGATAAGCATGTTAATAATATGTCTGGAGGTCAGATGCAACGGGTTGCTCTGGCTCGAGCACTTGCGGCAAAACCAACAGTACTACTTTTAGATGAACCCTTCTCTAGTTTGGATATTAATTTAAGGGAAATAATGAGAGAATTAGTCTTAGACTTGCAAAAGGAGTATAAGATGACCACAATACTTGTGACTCATGACCAAAAAGAAGCCCTTACTATGTCTGATAGAATTGCATTTATGCATAATGGCCATATAGAGCAATGTGATACACCTGAAAAAATATTTAAAAATCCAATAAACACCTTAGTTGCAGATTACTTTTCAACTGGAGTATATATTGAGGGGGAAATAATAAATAATAAATTTATTAGTGATTTATTTAACTTTAATATTGAGAAAACAGATGGAAAGTATAAGTGCCTCATCAGACCCCTTGCAATAAAATTAAATAAAGATGATAATGGTGACTTTATAGTATCAAATAAGGTCTATCAAGGTAATAATTATTCAATTAAGCTAAGTCATACTAGTAGGAACTTGAAATTAGAAAGTAGTATTTGCGAATCTGAAGATATTGAAATAGGTCATAGGGTAAATATAAAATTAGATAAAGATAAGCTTATTTTTATAGAAAATTAATAAGCTTATCTTTATCTTTCTGCACCTTATTATATATAGATCCTTAGCTATTATTCTGACTTGATGGAATAAATACATTGATTTATAATATTTTGAAACAATGTTATTAATATTAAGCAAACACTTAAAATATAATATGCACGATTACTTTCTGTATCATAGACAAGTAAAAAATATACTGTCCATACACTTATGCCAGTAGCCAAAAGCATTGACATAGTAGAACTTAGAGAATTATCATTTCTCTTGAGATAAATTACACATACTATAATTGCAAGGGCAATAATAGAGCATATTGAAATCAGTCTTATCATTGGAATGGGTAAGGCATTCTCCCAGTTGCTATTGAGATATATTATATGTCGCAACATTCCCATACGAGTCTTTGTAAAATAATGAGTTGCAAAAGCTCCTATTATTACAGCAACTTCCAAGATGGCAAATAAAGTTATACAAGTATAGTTGACTCTATTTTGCCGCTTTATCATTAGGAAGGTCACCAACCCTTGTATAAATAACTTCACCAGTATTTGGAAGATAATCATAGCAGTCAAGGTTTTGGGAAATATCTATGGCATAGTCCAGCCTAATACACTCTTCTAATTCCATGGCTGATTGGAAGTGTTCCATAAAAAAGTCCCTATCTTCATGAGGTTCATCCAGGAAATAACCTAAGTTATTTCCAGCTTGGACTAAGCCTTCTAAACTTTCATACTGTTCCTTTAGATATTGAATGTTAGGAAGTATACATTTGGCATCTTCTAATTTAGCTTCATTTATATCTTCTAGATCCAAGGATTCTAGGGTCAAGGCTAATTCATCAGGCTCCCCACTGGATATTTCATAGTCAGGCAGGTTTACCCAGGCCCCTTCAGGTTTATCTTTGCTGGATAGCTTTAATTTAATTGCCCAGTCTCCCTGGGACAATTCATTTATATTTGTCCCATCATAGATTTGTCTAATAATGCCTCTTTGGATTACATAGCCCTTGTCTGTAAAAACCCCTTGGAAATCCTCGTGATAGTCTCTGCCTAATTTTTCTGTCTTGATAAACTTTAGGACTTCATCACTTGCATTTTCCCTATACCTAGCCACATACTCACCCAAAGACTTTTCATCTATGGCCTTATGAAAGTACTCAAATCTATATAGTTGTTCTGTAAGATTAATTAAATCAGCTGCAGTCCCTATCTCATTTAGTTCCAGGGCTCCTTCTAGAATATATCTTTCCCTTACAGACATTTGACCCAGTCTCTCTTCTAGGAATTCTAACTCATCCTTATTCTTTTCAAGGCTATTAACCAAATTATCTAGCCTCTTCATAGACTCATCCCTCCCATACCCTGATCTTTAGCTCTTTCTTGGTCTTGGATCTTTTCTTCTGGTCTAGATAGGACTGTAAAATTATCCTCTCCAGGTATTAGACCAAGACCCCTCCCATTATCCCACTTCATATGGATAGTTCCCATATCATCTACTCCCACTACTGTTCCTTTAGTTCCCCTTTCCACACCTTGGATATCATCCATAGTAGAAAGTAACTCTATTCTTGTACCTATAGGATATCTTTCTTTTATTCTTCCCACCTGCCTTCTATTGTTCAAGGTTCATCCCTCCCATTATTTGTTCCTGATTTATTCCCATTTCTTCTGCTGATTTTATAAACCAATCCCTATAGTTCCAAAAACTAACATAAAT
>NZ_JBQDAA010000146.1:0-6098 GCF_052089545.1 Tissierella sp.
TATAGTTTATATGTTATAATTAAATCAAAAGATATTGTATACAATATCCAGTATCCAAAATATAAATTTATTTTATAGGAGGTTTTTGCTAAATGAATAAAGAATGGCAAAATTTTAAAACTGGTAAATGGACTGATGAAATAGATGTACGTGATTTTATACAAAACAATTATACTCCTTACACAAAAGATGATTCATTTTTACAAGGAGCTACAGAAAACACATTAAAACTTTGGAATAAGGTATCTGAATTTATGGAAGAAGAAAGAAAAAAAGGAATATTAGATGCAGATACAAAGATAATTTCTACTATAATTTCTCATAATGCAGGATATATTGATAAAGATTTAGAGCGTATTGTTGGACTTCAAACTGAAAAACCTCTTAAAAGAGCTATAATGCCATTTGGTGGAATAAGAGTTGTAAAAGGTTCTTTAGATGCCTATGGTTATGAACTAGATAGTGAAACTTCAGCTATATTTGATAAGGGATATAGAAAAACTCATAATGATGGTGTCTTTGATGCATATACTGATGAAATGAGACGCGCAAGACGTTCTGGCATTATAACAGGACTTCCTGATGCTTATGGTAGAGGAAGAATAATAGGTGATTACAGAAGAGTAGCTTTATATGGTGTCGATAGATTAATAAGTGAAAAAGAAGAAGAAAAATTACAATTAGATATGGATTATATGTCAGCTGATGTTGTAAGACTTAGAGAAGAAATATCTGAACAAATATATGCTTTAAATGAATTAAAAGAAATGGCAGAAAAATATGGCTTCGATATATCTAAACCTGCAAAAAATAGTTTACAAGCTGTGCAATGGACATATTTTGCATATCTTGGAGCAGTAAAAGAACAAAATGGTGCAGCTATGTCACTTGGTAGAGTATCTACATTCTTTGATATATATTTTGAAAGAGATTTAAAAAATGAAACAATCACTGAAAAAGAAATTCAAGAAATAATGGATCATTTTGTCATGAAATTGAGAATGGTAAGATTTTTAAGAACTCCTTCTTATGATGAATTATTCTCAGGAGATCCTACTTGGGTTACAGAAGTTATAGGTGGTATGGGTATAGATGGGAGAACACTTGTAACTAAGAGTAGTTTTAGAGTACTTCATACATTATATAATATAGGTGCTGCTCCAGAACCAAATTTAACTGTACTTTGGTCAGAAAAACTACCAGATAACTTCAAAAGATTTGTTACTAAAGTATCTATAGATACAAGTTCAATACAATATGAAAATGATGATTTAATGAGAGAAACTTATGGTGATGATTATGGTATAGCTTGTTGCGTCTCTGCTATGAAGATAGGTAAACAAATGCAATTTTTCGGAGCACGTGCAAATCTTGCAAAAGCACTACTATACGCTATAAATGGTGGTAAGGATGAAAAAAGTGGTGATCAAATAGGACCTAGATTTGAACCTATAACAAGTGAATATTTAGATTATAATGAGGTATCAGAAAAATTTAATCTTGTAATGGATTGGTTATCTAGGTTATATATAAATACATTAAATATAATCCACTATATGCATGATAAATATTCCTATGAAAGAATACAGATGGCTCTACATGACAAAGAAGTCCTTAGAACTTCAGCATGTGGCATAGCAGGATTATCAGTTGTAGCTGATTCACTTTCAGCAATTAAGCATTCTAAAGTTAAAGTTATAAGAAATGAAGAAGGACTTGCAGTAGATTATGAAATAGATGGAGTTTATCCTGCATTTGGTAACAATGATGATAACGTAGATCAAATAGCTACTTCTATAGTAAAAGATTTCATGAATAAACTTAGAAAACATAAAACTTACAGAAATTCAATCCCTACATTATCAATACTTACCATTACTTCAAATGTGGTATATGGTAAGAAAACAGGCAGTACTCCAGATGGTAGAAAATCAGGAGATCCATTTGCACCAGGTGCAAATCCAATGCATGGGAGAGATACAAATGGAGCTATAGCATCAATGGCATCAGTTGCAAAAATACCTTATGAGCATTCAGAAGATGGAATATCCTATACATTCTCAATCGTACCTAAAGCTCTCGGAAAAACAATGGATGATAGAACTAATAATTTATCAGGATTATTAGATGGATATTTCCATGATAAAGGTCACCATATAAATGTTAATGTATTTGATAAAGAAACCCTATTAGATGCAATGACACGTCCAGAAAAATATCCACAACTTACAATAAGAGTATCTGGATATGCAGTTAACTTCATCAAGCTAACACGCGAACAACAACTTGATGTAATAAATAGAACATTCCACGAAAGAGCATAAAAGTAGATGTAGGAGGTGTGCATTCATGACTATAGAAGGAAATATTCATTCAATAGAAACATGTGGAACAGTAGATGGACCAGGAGTAAGGTTTGTAGTGTTCACTCAAGGATGCCCTTTAAGATGTCAGTATTGTCACAATCCAGATACTTGGAAAGTAAATGATGGTAAAAAAATATCTGTAGATGAATTAATGAAAGAGATAATTAAATATAAATCATATATGAAATATTCTGGTGGTGGTGTCACTTTAACAGGTGGCGAACCACTACTCCAACCAGAATTTGCAAAAGAATTATTTAAAAGATGTAAAGAAGAAGGAATTCATACAGCAATAGATACATCTGGATTTATACCACTTGAAAAATCAAAAGAAGTCTTTGAATATACTGATTTGGTATTGCTAGATATAAAGTCTTTTAATCCTATTTTATATAAGGATCTAACAGGCGTAGAAAATACTCCTACACTAAAATCAGCTAAATATCTATCAGAAATAGATAAAATGACTTGGATTAGATATGTATTAGTTCCAGGACTTACTGATAAAGATGGAGATATAAAAAATCTAGCTAAGTTCCTATTCCCACTTAAAAATATTAAAAGAGTAGAACTTCTTCCCTTTCATAAGATGGGAGAATATAAATGGAAAGAACTTGGATATGAATATAAATTAAAAAACACTCCTTCCCCATCAGACGAAATAGTAGAAAGAGCAGCAAAGATATTTAAAAATGAAAATATAAATGTAGTTTATTAAAAAAATCTGTGGTCAATTTGCTTGACCACAGATTTTTGTTTATGTTTATTTTTTGATGCATTTCTCAAAAAATATAGTCTCTAATTCACTAAAATTATTAGTATTTTCTACTTCATAAAAATCATGAGACTTTCCCAAGAATATTACTCTATCAGAAAAATTACTTACGATATCAAGATTGTGTGTAGAATATATTATCATTTTACCTTCTTCTACAAATTTATTTATAGTATTTCTTAATATATGTGACATTTCAGGATCTAAACTATTAAAAGTTTCATCTAGTATAATATTATTAGCATCAGATAAGAAAGCTGCTATTAAATAAATCTTTTGTTTCATTCCTAAAGAATAATCTTTTATTAATTTATTCATTTCATTTTCCATTTTAAAATCTTTTATTAGTTTTTCGGACAATTTGTTTGATTTAGAAACAACTCTTTTATATATTTTTAAAATAAAACTTAAATATTCAATTCCAGTTAAGTTAACAAAACTTTCTTTGCTATCAGATACGAAAAATAAGTTATATTTACTATTAAATTGTTCTTGGTTTATATTATCTATTAATACCTCTCCACTATCAGATTTTAAAGCGTCTGTTATGATATTCATAAAGGTAGTTTTTCCTATTCCATTAGGCCCAACTAAAGCATAAAGACTCCCATTTTCAAAATCTTGGTTTATATTGTTTAATACAATTTTCTCACCATATTTTTTATTTATTCCTTTAACCCTAATCATATAAGCTCCTCTTCTTTATAGTATTATTTAATAGCCAAATAAAAATCAATAAAATTATATTTATAATATCAATAAAGTATACACCGAAAATCTTTTGAGAAATATATATTATAGCTGTAAATACTATTCCTAGTAAAAACATTATTATAGAATTATAGTTATTTCTTACAAGCTCATTTATACTATCATATTCTTTTATAGGGCTTAACTTATCCATAAGTACACCTAATATCGAAGATATTAAACTATATATAATTATAAATAAAAAAATGCTTACTATTTTAAAGTTAAATACATTAAAAGATATTATAGCTATAATTAAAATAATTAAAGACAAAATAATATTAATTAAAAAACTTACTAACACTTTATTATAAAATATTTTTTCTTTTTTTATAGGCAATACATTAAATCTATCTAGTTGCTTCAAATCTCTAGAATATGCAGTTACATTAAATAAATTAAAAGAAGATATTAGTATTATAATTGTAATTATACTGAAATACATATCATCTTTTAAAAATTTATTAAAGGTACTCATAAACAATCTAGATATAATTATTACAAGTAAAACTGTTCTCATAAGACTAAATAATAAAAATTTTTTATTTCTCCATAAAAATAAATATTCTATAAATATATATTCATTCTTGATTTTCTTTAATTTGAAAATCTTTTTATAATTTATGATACTATTTACATTTATATTTAAGTATATTTTTTTGAAATATTTATTTGAAAACCAATTTAATAAAAATAAAAAACTACAGCATAATATTACAACAAAAATCATAAACACTATATATTTATACGATAACTTATAAGTCAAAGATTCAATTGGCAGAACTTCATACAATCTATATCCATATTTATTTAGAATAGTTCCTACAAATATTACTCCAGATACAGATATCAATGGAAATATTAAATTTATAAATTTTCTTGGTAAAAATATAGCTAGTATAAAAAGTATAATACCCAAAAAATAATCAAATGTTAATACTATTAAATTTACTATAACTAATAAATATATATAGAGTGCTATAGATAATTTAATTGATATAATTAGCGGTATAAACAATATTAAACTAAATAACAATTGTAATAAAAACATAGACTTAAATTTAAATAATACCACTTTACTCATTTTTATCGGTAAATAGAAATACTGTCTATCACTTGAAGAATCAAATAATTTTAAAGGCAACCTAACTAGAAAATAAGTTATACTAAAAAACAAAAATATAAAAACTCCTATAATAATTAAAAAATCATTATTTAAATAAATAGGCATGTTTCTTTTTATCAAAAACCATACTATAGAACTTAAATAAAATAATATAATAAGTATTGTAGGAATAATTATAGCTTTCTCTTTGTTAGAATTAATATTATATGGACCAAATGATTCTTTTACGATTACTTTTGTTAAATTAATATTTTTAAAATTCATCATAACTTCCTTCTACATAACATTTCTAAAAGCTAAATATCCATATAATACTATATTAAATAAGCCTGTAAAGATTATAACAACAGTGTTTATTATATTTATTCTATTTTGGACCTTTAATAAAAGTGTTCCTAACAGTAATACTGCAGGAAATGCCCATGCTCCTAAGAATCGAGGTAGAGTATATGTAGGTTCACCACTACTCATGTTCCACTGCATAGGTATTTCTTCTGGCAAAAAGAAAAGCATAATCCCATTCCAAATAAAACAAATTATAATCACAATAATATTTATTTTCATATATGATCTTGCTTTTTCTCCATCCCTTTCCATAGATTCAATATTAAAAAATTTCTTTAGTAAGTGTCTTATCATAATTTGTCTCCTCAACTTAATTTTTTATTACGCTATTTCTTTCTATTTGCCCTTAAAAACCATATTCCTATAGCTGGAGATAAGATTAATATAGCATAGAAAAGGTATCTTATTTGATTAAACGTCACATAGCCAAAAGTTATCGCTAAAAATAACCCTATAAATAATACAACTAAAATAGATTGTAATGTCAACACAGTTTTTTCTAGTTTTGTCATACTATCACTTCCCTTTTAATACTATTCCTGTCTAAGTGCCTCTAATACACTTATTTTTGCTGCTTTATTTGCTGGATATAATCCTGAGAGTACTCCTACTATTGTAGAAAATATAATTGCAAATAATGCTAGCCATATTGGGATTGATGTTATATTAGCTTCTAGCCCATTCATAAACATCTTAGCTACATTATTGATTATAAATGATAATATATAGCTTAAAA
>NZ_JBQDAA010000147.1:0-6036 GCF_052089545.1 Tissierella sp.
TGTTTTTAAATAGTATATAGCTGTGATACAATAATTACAATTAGATATTTATAAGGAAGGGATTGTTTGTGATGGATAGTATTAAAAAAATTACTAATAGTAATATTTTAGATGATATATTTGACATTCCAGAAAACCTAAAAAATAAAAAAGTGGTAATAACAATAAGTGCTTATGAAGGTATAGAGGATATATCTAAAATGAAAAGTTTAAGAGGGGCTTTATCAAAATATAAAAATGGTAATCTAAGAGAAGAAGAAGATAATGCTTGGGCAATGGCGGTGCAGGATAAACATGAAAATAGTTGATGCGAATATTATATTAAGATATCTTCTAAATGATACAGAGGATCTAGCTGAAAAAGCTGCTGGTATAATAGAAAATAATAAAGTATTAGTTCCAAATGAAGTTATAGCTGAAATAGTATATGTACTTGAAAAGGTATATAAAGTAAAGAATGATGAGTTAAGCAATATATTAATAGATCTTTTTCAGTATGAAAATATAAAGGTAGATGACCCAGAAGTAATTGAAGCAGCTCTAGAGCTTTATGGTAGAAAAAGATTTGATTTTGTAGATACACTTCTTTATGCATATAATAAAGTAAGAAGTTATGAGGTTTGTACTTTTGATAAAAAGCTAGATAAATTGTTAAATTAGGCAGAGGTGTCAAGATGGCCTTAGCTGAGCAATTTAAGCAAACTTCCTCGCTAAGGTACCAGGTACCTTAGCATTCATGTGGCTAGTCCTTTAGGGAAGCATGGACTGAATAAATAAGCAAAATATAAATTCCATACAGGTAGAAATACTTGTATGGAATTTATATTTTAATCCTTGATCCTTGAACTACTACTTTTCTTTCGAGTTCCATAATAGATATCTTTCCAAGCAAATCCATTTGATCTATATTTAAAATATTACTTAAGTCTTCTGCTGTCTTGCATTTAGAATTATTTAATATCTGAATAATCTCTTTTTCTAACTCATCTAAATTTTCATTATTTTTATTTATACTTTTATTTGTCTTTTCTTCGTTTTTATATCTGAAATCATCTTCTATTAGCAATTGTTCATGATTCAAATAAAGAGTAGCACCACCTAATATTAATTTATTAGTTCCTTTACTTTCACTATTGTATATATTGTCAGGCAAAGCTAATATTTCTCTATCATATGTATCTCCATATTTTGCCGTTATAAGAGAACCACTATTTTCAGCTGCTTCTATAACTAATATCTTATGAGACCAGGCACTTATTATTAAATTCCTCTTAGGAAAATGTTTAGGATTTGGAGGTGTTCTTGGTGGATATTCTGATATGACTGCTCCATTTTCTATTATCTTTCTCATAAGTTCTATATGTTCTGGAGGATAGCATATATCTAGCCCATTTCCAAGGACAGCTATATTATATCCACCTTCTTTAATAGCAGATGTATGAGCATATCCATCTATTCCCTTAGCCATGCCACTTATCACTGATATATTTTCTCTAGCTAAAAAACTAGCAGCCTCATCTGTTGTTCTCTTTCCATATTCAGTACATCTTCTAGCACCTACTATTCCAACACCCATACTATTTTTTATTAGATTTCCCTTATAATAAAGTAAAACAGGCATCTCCTCAATAGACTTAGCCTTAAGGGGATATAGTTCATCTTCTAATGTTAATAGTTTTAGGCCAAATCTATCTACATCTTCTAAAATAACCTTAGCTCTTTCTAAACACTTTGTTTCTACAATATTTTTCGCAGTTTTACAACCAACTCCATTACATTTTAATAGCTCCTCTAAAGATGCTTGATAAATATTCTCTGGATTCTGGAATGTTTTCAAAAGAGATCTCTGTCTTTTAACACCTACCCCATTTATTAAAGTTAGCCATATCCAATATAGCAAAGTTATTCCTCCTTAAACTAAACAGTATGCATCATGGTCTTTTCCTTGTCTAAATCTCTAGAAAGAAGTACATTTGCAATATCTCTTTTCCGAATATTAGGAGAATCATCAAGATCTGCAAAAGTTCTAGCAATTTTTAAAAATTTATCATATGTCCTAGCACTATATCCATATCTATCATATGCTTTTTTTAGAAGCTCTTTAGATTCTTCATCTAATTCACAGTACTCCCTTATAAGTTCTGGAGTCATTTGAGCATTACAGTTTACTCCATCTATATCTTTATATCTAGATCTTTGAATAGACCTAGCATTTTCTACTCTTTTTCTTAATCCTTCTGAAGTTATACTCTTTTTACTGTCAGTGAGTTCCATAAAATCTACCGTATGAACATATTTTTGTATATCTATTCTATCTAGTATTGGACCAGAAACCTTTTGCCTATATTTTAATACTTCATAATCAGTACACCTACATTTCTTAGTTCCATGATATCCACATGGGCAAGGGTTCATGGCAGATACAAACATGAAATTTGTTGGATATGTATTTGTAGAATTGACCCTTGCTACAGTTACACTTTTATCTTCCATTGGCTGTCTTAGTGCTTCTAGAGTTTTTTTATTAAACTCTGCTACTTCATCTAAAAAAAGAACTCCATTATGGGCAAGAGAAACTTCTCCTGGCATAGCATTGTTGCCGCCACCTATTAAAGCATTTAAAGACGCACTGTGATGAGGTGCTCTAAATGGCCTTTGAGTTATTAAATGGCCTCTATCTTTAAGAAGTCCAGCTACACTATATATCTTTGTGACTTCAAGAGCTTCTTCTTCACCCATGCTAGGCAATATTGTCGGTATCCTCTTGGCTATCATAGACTTACCACAGCCTGGAGTCCCCACCATGAGCATATTGTGTCCTCCAGCAGCAGCTACTACTATATATTCTATTAAGACGTCCTGTCCCTTTACATCACTAAAATCGATAGGGTAGTTTAACACTGTTTTTCCATCTATAATCTCTACATCTTTATCTATTTTAACTTTTCCTTCTAAAAAATCAATAAGAAGTTTTAAGTCATCAAAGCCATATACATTGACACCATTTACAAGTGATGCTTCGCTTACATTTTCTTTTGGAACTACTATGCTTTTTATACCAGCTTTCTTTGCTGCTATAACCATTGGAAGCACTCCAGTACAAGGCCTTATAAGTCCATTTAAAGAAAGTTCACCAATAAATCCAAAGCTTTTTAAATCTATATCCTTTAGTAAAATTTGATCCGATCTAAGTAGAAGACCTATAGCCATAGACAAGTCAAAATGTGAACCTTTTTTCTTAATATCCCCAGGAGCTAAATTTATTACTATTTTCATCTTTGGAAAATCGTATCCCTTAGAAATTATAGCTGCATGGATTCTCTCACTCGCTTCCTTAATTGCCCTATCTCCAAGCCCTATTATAGAAACTGAAGGCTGTCCATATATAGTATCTGTTTCCATCTCAACTAAATATCCTTCTATTCCAGATATAGCAAAGCTGTTAGTTATAGATGCCATTTACTCATCCTCCATTCTTTCTTTAATTTCTTTATCAACTTCTAAATTTATATCTATAGATTCAACATATTTCATATATAGAGCTCTACTTTTACCTTTAAAATAAGAAAGTATTTTTTCATCATCTATTATTCTATCACTATCAGCATCAGCATCTATATAAGCATTATAACTACTCCATTCATATTCTAAAGGCTCATTAACCATATTAGCTTTTACCGGATTTAGATGTATATATCTACTTACTTGCAAATTATATTGATCATTTTCTATGATTTCTGATTTATATCTGCCATCATACAAACTACCTGTATAATTATACTTTTTATTAAAATATTTAGTGTAATTTCTATTAATCTCCCTCATTATATTCCAAATCTCATCATCTATAGTTTCTAATTGAAGATGGACATGGTTTGTCATAAGGCAATATGAATATAGAATAAATGGATATTTTCGCATCACCATTTCTACATTTTCTAAGTATACTCCATAATCTCCTTCATCTTTAAAAATATCCGCTCTTCTAATACCACGAATCATAATATGATAAACTGCACCAGGATACCAAATTCTTTCTTTTCTACCGATAACAAATCACCCCATAGTATTTTTCAGATATTTCTGTTAATTAGAATATACCAGTTTATGCCAGTATTTTCAATAGATAAAAAAATCTCCCACAAGTATTTCTACTTATGGGAGACCTAGTTCAATCTATACTTTAGTCCACGAAGGTACCCGGTACCCTATCGCGGTACCCTATCGTACCCTTGCATTTCTCCGTACATTTTTTCTAATAGGTTAAACATTTTATCATCCATATATATTATACGCCTCCGAATAAGTTATATTTATTATACCACTAATTTATAAGCTCATATAATACAAAAATCCTTTAACTGCTTTTGATTGTATATCATGAGTTAGTCATAAACCTTGAGTTTTGTGATAAAAATAGATAAACAAATTCCTCACAAGAAGTTATCCTGTGAGGAATCTAGTTTGTTTCTTTTCTTCAGTCTACGCTTTAGTCAGCGAAGGTACCTGGTACCCTAGCGAGGTCGCTTGCGACTGAGCTTGCTTATAAATATTAGGCTCAGTCACAAAAGGTGTACAAAGGGGTCTGTTCCCTTTGTATACTTTAATGATTTGCTTGCTATAAAAACAATTAATATATCCGATATAAATACAAGTTAATAATGTAATATATAATAAATAAAAGGACAAAGCTTTATTTAGCAAATATATTTTATATTTGTCTACTATAGGGTATAATGTAAGTAAGAGAAACAATCGAAGAAGAGGTGATATAGTGGCTAAAACGGATATACCAAGTAAAAGGTTGATTCAACTTAGACCTGATGATTGGGCAAAGGTTGTATTAAAAGATAATAGTGATATCAGACTTACAGAAATGAAAGCAGATAAGAATCCAAAAGTGGAGTCTAGATTAGATACGTTATTTTGGGTTGAAAGTGATAAAGATGAAGATGATTTCATTCTTAATATAGAACCACAAGGATATTATGAAGCGGCATTACCAGCAAGAATGTTAAGGTATCGTTCTGATATCTGGGAATATACTATTAGTAGTGGTAGAGGAATACAATCTATAAAACAAGTAGTAGTATTCTTTTATCCAAAAGATGATAATAGGGAACATAGCTTATATGACAAAAGAGTAGATAAAAGTAATATATCATTTAGCTATGATATTATAAGAGTGTGGGAACTAGATAAAGATTATATTATAGATAATAAGTTAATAGGATTATATTCATTGCTTCCTCTAATGGAGATAGAACCAGGAGAAACAGATGAAGAAATTATAGAAAAATCAGTTAAGGTAATTGCAACTATAGAAGATGAAGCATTAAGAGGAGATTCATTAGCGGCAATGTCGATCATGTCAGTAGATAGATATTCAAGCACTCTAATTGAAAAATATGTTAGGAGGGAAATGCTTATGAATTCACCATTATATGAGAAATGGGTTGAAGAAGAAAGAGAAGAAGCTGCTGAAAAGGCAGCTAGAGATAGGGATAAGAAAAGAATTATTGAAACCTTAGAATTAAAATTTGATTTTATTTCAAAAGATACTAGAGAGTATATTAAGAGTATAGGAGATGATAATATAATTAATAGATTATTTGAAAAAGCAATTAAAACTATAAGTCTTGAAGAGTTTGAAGAACTCTTAGAAAAGGTTAAGAAGTTAAATTAGATTAAAGCAAGTTTTGCATACACAAACATAAAGTGGTCAGGCCCCTTTATTATGAAGCAAGCTCAGTCGTGAGCTCCTTTGCCAGGTTACCAGGTACCTTCGCAGACTAAAGTGGAAACTGATCTAGATCTCTTACAGGTAGAAAAAAATACTTGTGGGAGATTTTTTATTTGTCTTGAAAAATTCCCCTAAAACATTCATAAAATAAAAGTAATAACAAACCAATATATATACAACACAAAGTTAAAGATGTTACTAGATTTGTTAACCTATAAAAAAATTGGGTATATTATATGATTAGATAGTTGCAGAATGTGATTTTTAAAAATATCTGTGTTATCCACAAGAAA
>NZ_JBQDAA010000148.1:0-5948 GCF_052089545.1 Tissierella sp.
TAAAAACTTTAATGCACATGAACTTCTTTTCGCTATAAAAGAAGCACTATATCTATATAAAGATGATAAAGTATGGAAAAATTTAATAAAAAGAGCTATGAATTCTAAAAATGACTGGAAAAAGTCATCTAGAGAATATATAGAACTCTATGAAAATTTAATTAAGTAATTCAAGGAGGAAGCATGGAAGACTTTGGGAAGACAGATAAAAAGCTTGGAATGGATTATACAAAAGAAAGAACAATTTTCAGGGTATGGTCCCCAATAAAGGACAAAATACAACTAATACTATATGAAACGAGAGATTTAGAAGAAAAACAGGTCTTTATCATGGAAAAAAGTGAAGATGGAACACATGAATTAAAACTTGAAGGAGACCATAAGGGTAAGTTTTATAACTATCTAGTAGATGGTAAAGATGAAGTTACAGATCCTTACTCAGTTTCTTCAGCTATAAACTCAAAAGCATCAGCAATAATAGACTTAGAGGATACAGATCCCAAAGGCTTTAGAGAATATAAACAATCAAGTGATATAAATTATAAAACTCCCATAATATATGAAGCCCATATAAAAGACTTTACAGGAAGTGAAAACTCCGGAGTCAAAAACAGGGGTAAATATCTAGGATTTGTAGAAGAAGGAAGCGAATATAAAGGGTTTAAAACAGGAATCGATCATCTAAAAGAACTTGGAGTAACTCACATCCATCTCATGCCTGTATATGATTTTTATACAGTAGATGAAAGAGAAGAAAAATTTTTAGAAGATAAAAACTACAACTGGGGATATGACCCAGAACTATACAATACCCCAGAAGGATCTTATGCTACAAATCCTAAAGATCCCTTAAATAGAATAAAAGAATTAAAAACCCTTATAATGAAACTTCAACAAAAGGGTTTCAAAGTGATCTTAGATGTAGTTTATAACCACACTTACAAGGCAGTTGAAAGTAATTTTAACACTATAATGCCTGGATACTACTATAGAATGACAGAAGATGGTAAGTTTTCAGACGGAACTGGAACAGGTAACGAAATAGATACTCAAAATCCTATGGTTAGAAAATTTATAATTGATTCGCTTAAGTATTGGGTAGAAGAATACAGAGTAGATGGCTTTAGATTTGATTTATTAGGACTTATAGATATAGATACTACAAGAGAAATAGTAAAGACATTAAAAGAAAAAGATCCCCATATATTTATATACGGAGAACCTTGGGGAGGCGGAAAAACAACCCTTCACTTTGAAGACATGAGTCTTAAAGGAACCCAAAGAGGCCTAGGATTTTCATACTTTAATGATGACTTTAGAAATGCTTTAAAAGGTGATAACAACGGAAACTACCCAGGATTTACTCAAGGAAACTCCAGATACAAATGGAGTGTAGAACTGGGTATAGTAGGTTCTATAGACTACAACAGTAGCCACAAAGGTTTTACAGACTCACCACTTGAATCTATAAACTATGTAAATTCACATGATGACTTGATTATTTATGATAAGATATTAAAGGTTTTTCCAAATATGGTAAAACAAGATATTGAAAAGTTAAATAGATTTGCATTTAGTGGGCTCCTTACATCTCAAGGGATTCCATTTATAACAAGTGGAAATGAGTTTTTAAGAGATAAAGGTGGCATATCAAACACATATAAATCTCCATTAAGTGTAAATGCTATAGACTGGAGTCTTAAAAAAGAAAATATTCACTTTTTTAGATATTTCAAAGATCTTATAAAATTAAGACAAGAAAATCCAGAATTTAGTCTTAAAACTTCTGAAGAAGTAAATGAAAAGCTAAAATTTATGCAATTTGAACCAGAGAAAAACATAATAGTATATGCTATTAAAAAGGGAAATGGATATATTTTAGTAGTTCACAATGGTAAATTTGAAGACGCATATATAGGAGTAGATGATATTATAGATTTTATAAACTATAATTATAAGGTGGAAAAATTGACTTTAAATATAAGAAAAATACTTGGGATTGATGGATTAGAAAAGTCTAAATACAGAGATGATCTAAAAGAACTCTATATACCAAATATGACGACTTATGTATATGATATAAAATAAAAAAGTTACAAAAGAAAACAGACATTATATTAGGGGAGGATTAAGTATGAGATTAAGTAAAAGAGCACAAGCTGTTCCAAAATCAGGTATTAGAAAGATGTTTGCAGTAGCAGACCAATATGACGATGTAGTAAATCTTTGTATAGGAGAACCAGGATTTAAAACTCCTCAAAACATTATAGATGCTGCAAAAGAAAAGTTAGAAGAAGGACATATTAAGTATACTGCTACTGTTGGTATAGTTGAACTTAGAGAAGCAGTAATGGATAAACTTAAAAATAAAAATAAGATAGATGTAGGATCAATAGAAGAAATAATGATAACAACGGGAGCTGGAGAAGCCCTAGCCTTATCACTTATGGCCCTAATAGATCCAGGTGATGAAGTAATACTTCCAAATCCACACTGGACTAACTATTTAGGACATATAGCATCATCAAGAGGAATAGCAGTACCAGTTGATACTTTTGAAAAAGATGGATTTAGTATAAAAGCTCAAGCTATAAGAGAAAAAATAAGTGACAAAACAAGAGTGATTATATTAAATTCCCCATCAAATCCTACAGGTGCAGTAATACCTAAGGAAGAACTAATAGAAATAGGAAAACTTGCAAAAGAAAATGATATTATTATATTGTCAGATGAGCCATATGAAGAATTAGTTTTTGATGGACTATCTAACTTTAGTGTAGGAAGTGTAGAAGAGTTTAAAAACAATGTTATAACTGTAAACAGTTTTTCCAAAACATATGCCATGACTGGTTGGAGAATAGGTTATGCACACGGACCAAAAGAAATAATAGCAGGAATGGTAAAATTACAAGAAAATCTTTCGACCTGTGTAAACCATTTATCACAATATGCTGCTATAGAAGCTTTAAATGGACCACAAGACGCTGTTAAAGAAATGGCGGATGAATACAAGGAAAGAAGAGATCTCTTAGTAAATGGATTAAATGAGCTTGAAGGAGTTACCTGCGCTATGCCTCAAGGAACATTCTTTGCCTTTCCAAATATAAAAGCACTAAATATGACAAGTGATAAAGTAGCAGAAAAAATAGTTGAAGAAGTTCAAGTAGTAACTACACCAGGTTCTGCGTTTGGATCTGCAGGAGAAGGATACCTTCGTTTATCATTTGCATCAGACAAAGAAGATATAATAGAAGCATTAAAAAGATTGAAAAACTGTTCACTATTTAATAAATAAAAATATAGCCTCTCGATATCGAGAGGCTATATTTTTTTATCTATTTTATTTTTCTTTGTCTTTAGTTTAATATAGTTACTTTTACTTGTCTTCTACCAAAATTTAATGCTGCGCTACGTGAGTTGTAAAATAAATCTATTCTGTTACCTTTTATAGCCCCACCAGTATCTCCTGCTATGGCATTACCATAACCTTCTATATAAAGTTTAGTACCAAGTGGTATAACTCTAGGATCTACTGCAACTACTCCGTATCTAGCCTTCATTCCTGAAGCTGTAATACCATATCCCCTATCTCCAGGTCTTTTTCCTGTACTTGCATAAGATAAATCATATGCTGAAGCATTCATTGTAATAGTTTTACCACTTACTGAAGCATTACTATGACTAGCTTTTGAATTGTTGCTTTTAGCTGGTTTGACAGCTCTTGATCTTGAAACAGAACTTCTAGATACAGGTTTTGCTTTAGGCTTAGGTTTGTTCTTAGTACCAACTAAAACTATATGATCTTTTGCGTCTGTAGTTACTTCTTCTTTAAGTAAATCTTTTTTTACTAACTTGTCGTTTTCATATATTTTTTTGATATGTTTTTCTTTTACTCCTTCTTCGCCTTTTTGCTTAAGCTTAGACTCACCTTTGAAAAGTTTGTTTGTTTTTTCTTCTATCTTTTCAAATTCTATTTTTTCTTCTTCTACTACCGTTTTTTCTTTTACCCTAACGATATCTATAACATCGCCTTCTTCTACTTTTTCTGATAAAGCAGGTTTTGTGTAGTCGAGTTTTCCAAGTTCTAAGTCTTCGTCTTTTAAAACATCTTCTACAGTCTCATATATTGACTTAACTGCTTTCATGCTATCTTTATGTTTGAAACTATATGTCTTTGGATTTATGATTATTATGTTTTGATTACTTTCTATTTTAGTTTCTAAAGGAAGGTTTACAAAAGCACCCTCTTTAAAATCGACATCTTCTTGTTCTAAAAATTCTCCAACAGTTTTAGAGTAGGAAACTACATCTGTCTTCTCGCCATCAACTTCAAGAACTACTTCTTTACCCCTATAAAGATAAACCCCTAATGTTAATGTTAGCACCAAACTCATAAGTATAATTAACTTTACTTTCTTAGAATTTAGCATCTTAAAACTATTCATTAAAATACCTCCTGTTTTTTAGTAACAATTTGTAACTATTTGTTACTAGTTTTGTAACTATTTTGTAACTACTGTAACTATTTACACATTGTATTAGATAAAAAATCATTTGTCAAACATTTTTTGGAAATAATTTTTAAAAAAATTTAAGACATAGTCTCCTTTCTTTTTATCTCTATGATAGTATATTCAGAAAGGTTACAATTATGTAACCTTTTTTCTATAATTATATTTGTTTACAATAGTTAAGGATTTTATACATAGAAATAAAGTGGACAATAGTAAAGGCCCTGACTTATCTCTAGGGACAAGTAGGGCCTTGAAATTATTATAAATAATATTTATTTTATTTAATATTGTCATCCTGCGACGCCTTTCATGTGGTAGTCCCCTAGGGGAAGGAAGTGAAGAATCTTAAGCTTGGTTCAAGAATTTAATAAAACCGTCGTTCCATGAAAGGAAAAGCATCTTTCATAAGTCACTCCTTGTCTTATTAAATTCTTCGATCTCTAAGTGGTTTTATTTATATTGCTATTATTTAATTTAAAACTCTCTTTTTTCATATATACCCTTAGCAATAAAAAGAGATATAGTATAAAAAAACAAGCTTATTAAAAGTAGGATTGGAGATATAACTTTATAATTTGCATTAAATATCTTTTGGATTGTATCTTGGGATAATTCTACTATACCTAAACTTTCAAGTAGTCTTGGAAAAAATCCTAAAAACAATATAAAAAACAAATTATATCTTTGAGCCATTTTGCTACTATGAAACTGCATAGGTAAAAATAGTGATAAAAACACGATAAATATTCCAAATATAAAGATTATAGGAATAAAGCTTAAAGTTCTTCCATTTATATGATCAAATAAAGCTACACTTATATTGGAAGATAAAACTAAAAGAGCAGAAGTAACTACCATATAAAGTAATATAGTTAAATACCTAGACTTTACTATATCAAACTTTGTAACTGGCATAGATATAAAAATAGACTCACTAGAAGATATTGAATCCTTATCTGTAAGTATAATTATAAAGACAAAGGCAGTAATAAAAATTGGAAGTGCATAGATAAAGTTTGAGGCTATAGGATTTTCAAAAGATGGTGCAAAGTAACCAACTACTAAGAACAATAAAAGACCTAATATATTGTATACACCAAAACTCCTTACATCTTTTAATATCAATTGTTTCATAAAATAACCTCCTAAAATTCTTTTTTTGAATAGATTTCTTTAGATATAAATGAAGAAGCTACATATATAATAAGACTTATAAGTAAGACAATAGGAGCTAAAACTTTAAAATCTAAAGAGAGTATCTTTTGGACTACTCTATTATTTAAAAGATTTATATCCATTCTGCCTATTAGATTTGGAATTAATATTAGGGCTGCATAAAACAAAGCATTAAATATTTGAGTTTTTCTAGCATCGTAATATTGAAGTGGTATATTTACTGATAAAAGTAAAAACATTATTGAAACTGTAAAGAGC
>NZ_JBQDAA010000149.1:0-760 GCF_052089545.1 Tissierella sp.
TATTATTGATGTTGTTACAAAAAGTTTTAATATTTGGAAGGAGTGTTTTGATGGAAGGTAAGAGGACTAAGTTATATGAAGAGCATAAAAACTTAGGAGCTAAGATTGTAAATTATGCAGGTTGGGAAATGCCTGTACAGTATGAAGGTTTAGCTTCAGAACACAATGCAGTTAGAAATCAGGCAGGCTTATTTGACGTGTCACACATGGGAAATATTAGTGTTAAAGGTAAAGATGCACTTCCATTTCTAGATCACCTTATGACAAATGACATAAGTAAAATGAAAGACAAGCAAGTAGTATATACATTCATGTGTTATCCTGATGGGGGAGTAGTAGAAGACTTATTAGTGTATAAAACTAATAATGAAAAGTTTAATTTAGTAGTAAATGCATCAAATCTAGATAAAGATTGGGACTGGATTAATAAACATAAAGAAAATTGGCAAGTGGAATTAGAAAATTGTTCTCCTCAAACATCTATAATTGCAATACAAGGTCCAAAAGCTCAAGAAATATTACAAAATCTTACAGATACAAATCTAGATGATATAAAGTTTTTTTATTTTAAAAATGATGTAAAAATAGACAGTATAGATACTATGATGGTTTCGAGGACAGGATATACTGGGGAAGATGGATTTGAAATATATTTAAAGAATGAAGATGTAGTTAAAGTGTGGAATAAATTACTTGAAACAGGAAAAGAATATGGATTAAAACCAGCTGGACTTGGATCTAGAGATACTTTAAGATTTGA
>NZ_JBQDAA010000149.1:770-5916 GCF_052089545.1 Tissierella sp.
ATTTGAAGCTAATCTTCCTTTATATGGTCAGGAATTATCTAAAGAGATATCACCTATAGAGGCAAGGCTTAAGTTTTTTGTAAAGCTTAATAAAGAATCTGATTTTATTGGGAAAGAAGCACTACAAAAACAAGCTAAAGATGGAACTGAAAGAATTTTAGTAGGATTTGAATTATTGGGTAGAGGTATACCGAGGGAAGGTTATGTAGTTTATAAGGATAATGAGGAAATAGGATATGTAACAACTGGCTATAGAAGCCCTACATTAGGCAAAAATATCGGAAATGCTCTTATAAAAGTATCAGAAAAAGAAATTGGTAATGAAATTGATATTATGATTAGGAAAAGACCAGTTAAAGCTAAAGTTATAAACAAAAATTTTTTAAAAAATAAATAAAATTCTAGGAGGTATTTTAATGAAAGTTATTAAAGATTTATATTATTCAGAAGATCACGAGTGGGTTAAGGTAGAGGGTAATGAAGCATATATAGGAATTACAGATTTTGCTCAAGAAGAACTTGGAGATATAGTATATGTAGAACTTCCAGAAGTAGATGAAGAGTTTGAAGAAGATGATGAGTTTGCAGCAATTGAATCAGTAAAAGCAGCTTCAGATGTTTATATTCCGGTTTCTGGAAAAGTAATAGAGACAAATGAAGAACTTTTAGATAGTCCAGAGCTTTTAAATGAAGATGCTTTTAAAAATTGGATTATTAAAGTAGAATTAGAAGATAAATCTGAATTAGACGATTTAATGTCAAGTGGGGAGTACGAAGAGTTTGTAAGTGAGGAGGAGTAATATGTATCCATATATCCCGCATACACCAGAAGATGAAAAGGAAATGCTAGCCTCAATAGGTCTTAACTCTGTAGATGATTTATTTTCAGATGTACCAAAAGATGTAGCTTTAGGTAGGGAACTTGACCTACCTCTTGCTATGTCAGAACTTGAGGTTAAAAGTTATTTAAATAAGTTAGCTAATAAAAACTGCTCTGCTAGTGAAAATGTTTGTTTTTTAGGAGCAGGATCATATGACCATTATATACCAACAATAGTAGATCATATAATTTCTAGAAGTGAGTTTTATACATCTTATACTCCTTATCAGCCTGAGATAAGCCAAGGTACTCTTCAATATCTGTTTGAGTATCAAACACTGATATCAGAGTTAACTGGACTTCCAATAGCAAATGCGAGTCTTTATGATGGAGGAACTGCAGTAACTGAAGCAGCCCTTATGGCATGTGATGTTGCTAGAAAGAAAAAAATCCTTGTTTCTGAAACTGTAAATCCTCAAACTAGAGAAATTTTAAAAACTTATGCACATATACAAAAATTAGAACTTGTAGAAGTTGGTATGAAAGATGGTATTACAGATTTAGAAGAATTAGAATCTAAAATAGATGATGAAGTAGGAGCCGTTATAGTACAAAGTCCTAACTTTTTTGGAATAGTTGAAGATTTAAAAACTTCTGCTGATATAGTACACAAGTCTAAAAAAGCAGCAATAATAGCTTCAGTAGATCCTATATCACTTGGAATATTAAAAAGACCAGGAGATATAGGAGTAGATATAGTTGTAGGAGAAGGACAATCTCTTGGAATACCAATGCAATTTGGTGGTCCATATTTAGGGTTCTTAGCAACTACTAAAAAATATTTAAGAAAGCTTCCTGGTAGAATAGTAGGGGAAACTACTGATCTAGATGGGAAACGATCTTTTGTATTAACACTTACTGCAAGAGAACAGCATATTAGACGTGCAAAGGCAACTTCAAATATTTGTTCAAACCAAGGACTAAATACATTAGCAGCTACAGTATATATGGTAACACTAGGAAAAGAAGGGTTAAGAGAAGTAGCTATGCAATCTACTAAAAAAGCACATTATGCATTAGATAAACTCATAGAATCTGGTAAATATAAAAGAGTATTTGATAAACCTTTCTTTAAAGAGTTTGCTCTTTCATCTAGTAAAGATGCTGAAGAGATAATAGAAGATTTAAGAGAAGAAAATATACTAGGTGGTTATAACTTAGGCATAGATTATCCCCAGTTTGAAAATAGTATTCTTTATGCCGTAACTGAAAAGCGAACTAAAGATGAAATTGATAAACTAAGCAGTGTATTGGAGGGGATATAAATGAGAGATTATGATAAATTAATATTTGAACTTTCAAAATCAGAAAGAAAAGCTTATAAACTTCCTCCATTAGATGTTGAAGATAAAGATATAAGTGAGTTTTTCCCGGAGGAATTTATAAATGAAAAACCTCTTACCTTACCAGAAGTAAACGAGGTTGAAGTAATAAGGCATTATACAAACCTTTCAGATAAAAACTATGGACTTGATACAGGTTTTTATCCATTAGGATCATGTACTATGAAATATAATCCTAAAATAAACGAAGATATAGCAAGAATTGATGGATTTGCAAATCTACATCCTCGTCAAAGAGAAGATTGTACACAAGGTGCTCTTCAACTTATGTATGAATTGCAAAACTCCTTATCAGAAATTTCAGGCATGGATCAAATGACACTTCAGCCTGCTGCTGGAGCACATGGAGAACTTACTGGGATTATGATAATAAAAGCTTTCCATGAAAACAATGGAGATACTAAGAGAGATACTATAATAGTACCTGACTCGGCTCATGGAACAAATCCAGCTACTGCAACTATGGCAGGATACAAAACTGTAGAAGTAAAATCAACAGAAAAAGGAACAGTAGATGTTGAAGCCTTAAAGCAATTAGTAGGAGAAGATACAGCTGGACTTATGCTTACTAACCCTAATACTTTAGGTTTATTTGAAAAAGATATTAAAGAAATTGCAAAAGTGGTTCATGATGCTGGAGGACAGCTTTACTATGATGGGGCTAATGCTAACGCAATACTAGGCCATGCAAGACCAGGAGATATGGGCTTTGATGTAGTTCACTTTAATATTCATAAGACTTTTTCAACGCCACATGGTGGTGGAGGTCCTGGTTCAGGTCCTGTAGGTGTAAAGAAACATCTAACTGAGTTTTTACCAGTTCCTATAGTAAATAAGGAAGAAGAAAGATATTTTTTAGATTATAATATAGAAAACACAATTGGAAAAGTAAAAGATTTTTATGGTCACTTTGGAATATTAGTTAGAGCATACACTTATATATTGACTATGGGTAGTGATGGGCTTAAGAAAGCTTCAGAAATGGCAGTATTAAATGCTAACTATCTCTTAAGTAAATTAAAAGATCATTATCGTTTACCTATAGATACAATTTATAAACACGAATTTGTACTCGGAGGGTTAAAAGAAAAACTATCTGAAGTTACTACTTTAGATATAGCTAAAAGACTTATAGATTTTGGCTTCCATCCGCCAACAGTATACTTCCCTCTTATTATAAAGGAAGCTTTAATGATTGAACCAACTGAAACAGAGAGTATGGAAACTTTAGATGAATTTATAGATGCTATGATAAAGATATCTAAAGAGGCTAAAGAGACTCCAGAAATGGCAAAAGAAGCACCTCACAATACCGAAATTAGAAGACCAGATGAAACTAAAGCAGCAAGAAAACCAGTTGTAACTTATAGAGAGTAGGTGTAAACAATTGACAAAAGATATAGCAATAATAGGAGCAGGTCCTGGTGGATATGTTGCTGCTATTAGAGCAGCTCAAATAGGAGCTAACGTATATTTAATAGAAAACAGAGAAATAGGAGGAACATGCCTTAATAGGGGATGTATTCCAACAAAAACTTATTTTAAAAATGCGGAATTTATGAAAGATGTAAAAAGATCAGAAGAATTTGGACTTAAAATAGATAATTACGATCTAGACGGTAGCGTACTTCAGTCTAGAAAAAACAAAGTTGTTAATGATTTAGTATCAGGTATAGAAAAGCTTCTAGAATCTTATAAAAACATAGAAGTAATTCATGGGACCGCTTCTATAAAAGATAAAAATACTGTTAATGTTGAAAGTGATGATGGACAAAGAGAAGTTAAAGTAGATAATATTATAATAGCTACAGGTTCAGTTCCTCATATGACAGAAACAGAAGGTGTAGATTTAGATGGTGTAATCACATCTGATGATCTATTAGAATTTGAAGAAATACCAAAGAGTTTGATAGTTGTAGGAGGAGGAGTTATAGGTCTTGAATTTGCAAGTATATATCAGGAACTAGGGACTCAGGTAACTTTATTAGCTTCTAGAATATTAAAAGATATGGACAAAGAAATATCAAGACGACTTCCTATGTTTTTTAAAAAGCAGGGGATGGAAGTTTATAAGGATATAAGAGCTAAAGAAATACAAAAAGATGGAGACAAGTTAAAGGTTATAGCAAAGTATAAGAAAAAGGATGAAGAAGTAGAAGTTTCAGGAGACTATGTATTAATAGCTTCTGGAAGAAAACCTGTAACTGATAAACTTGGATTAGAAGAAGTAGGTATAGAGTTTGATAGAAAGGGTATAAAAGTAGATGAAAACTACCAAACAAATATAGAGGGGATATATGCTATAGGAGATGTAAACAGTACGGGGATCCAGTTAGCACATGTGGCTTCAGCACAAGGAACTTTTGTAGTGGAGACAATTCTTGGTGAAAACCCAGATATTAACCTTGATGTTTGGCCTAGTTCTATATTTACTTTACCAGAGATTTCTTTCGTAGGAATGACTGAAAATGAATTAAAAGAAAAGGAAATAGAATATAATACAAGTAAGTCCCTATTTTCAGCAAATGGAAAGGCACTATCTCTAGAAGAAGGAGAAGGCTTTATAAAGGTGTTTAGTTCTAAAGAAGATGGTAAACTTCTTGGTGTTACCATACTTGGCCCTCATGCTAATGATTTGATTCATGAAGGTGCATTAGCCATTTCTAATGATCTAGGTATAGATTCTGTTACAAGAACAATACATGCCCATCCAACCTTAAGTGAGGCTTTTATGGAATCAATAGAAGGCTTAAACGACAGGGCTATTCATATGGCACCACCTAGAAGAAAAAAGAAAAGAAAAAGAAAAAAGTAAATATAAAAAGAAAAAACATAAAATAAGAAAGGTAAATTTACCTTTCTTATTTTATGTTTTTAAGTTATAATAAATAAAAATATTTTATATAGACATAATTAAAGAAAA
>NZ_JBQDAA010000150.1:0-5893 GCF_052089545.1 Tissierella sp.
CATAACTAACATTAAATGTAAACATTAATGTTTACATTTAATGCTTTCTAAATCAATTTGCATTTGTAGCTTTAATTCATTTAAATTAGAAAACTTCATTTCTCCTCTCAAGTATTCAACAAAATCTATAAATAAAATCTTTCCATATATAGATTTATTGAAATCTAAAATATAAGTTTCTATTTTAAGAGAGTCTCCTCCAACCGTTGGATTAGTACCTACACTTGTAAGAGATATATACCTTTCTCCATCTATAAAGGCGTTAGTTTTATAAACACCTATTTTAGGGATTGGATAATTATTAATTAGTTCAATATTAGCAGTAGGAAAACCTAATGTTTTTCCTATTTTATTTCCATGAACTACTTCTCCTTTAATTCTATAACTTCTACCTAACATTTCATTAGCTAGTTCTAAATGGCCATTTCTAATATGCTCTCTTATTTTGGTACTGCTCAAAACTCTTTTTTCATCATAAACCGGATCTATAACAGCAACTTTTAGTTTATATTTATCGGCTAATTCTTTTAGAAGTTTTGCATCACCAGACGCTTTATGTCCAAATCTATAATCAAATCCTACAAATATAGAGCTTACATTTAATTTGTCTATAAGAATATTCTTTACAAATTCCTCAGGTGATAATTGCCTAAATTCTTTTGTAAAATCAATTTGATAAATTATCTCTACGCCTAAATCATTCAATATATCCTTCTTATCTTCTAAAGAAGTTAAGAGTTCTGGACTTTTTCCTAAAAGAACTTCCTTTGGATGTTTAGTGAATAATAATGCTGAAGGAATTGATTTTGTTTTTTTACAATTTTCTACCATTGATAAAATTAGTTTTTTATGGCCTAAATGAATGCCATCAAAATTCCCTAAAACTATTCCTGTTTTAAATCTATTTTCTTTATAGTTTTCAATTTTTATAATTTCCATTTTAACCACCTTAAACAAATACTTTATTCATTTTTAATAATTTTAAATGGTTTTTTTCTATAACTTCCCCAATCCCAATGAATTTATACTTTGAATAAACTCTTAAAGTAGTTCCTAATGGATGAGTACTTTCATTTATTTCTATTTTAACCCCATTCACAAGTTTATTATAAAATTTATCTGGTATATTTATTTCATTAAACTTCATCAAAGCAAAATCTATTGGAATCATTAGTTTTTTTATATCTATTGAATTTAAACTTTCTAAGTCTTCTTTTCTATAAGAATTTTCTACCTTAAAAGGCCCTACATTAACCCTTATAAGGTCAGACATATGTCCAAATGTACCCAAATCTTCACCTATATCATTGCATAAAGTTCTAATATAAGTTCCTTTAGAGCATTTAGTTAAAAAACGAATTTTTTTATTATTAAATATTTCTTTAATATCTAATTTATAAATTGTTATATTTCTAGGCTCTCTTTCAATAGTTTTTCCTTCCCTAGCCAATTCATAGAGTTTTTTTCCACTTTTCTTTATAGCAGAAAACATAGGAGGAATTTGTGAAATATTACCTTTAAACCTTTTAAATGAAGCTTTTATATCTTCTTCAGTTACTTCTTTATGAGATTCATTTATAGTTTTACCATCTTTATCTTGGGTATCTGTAGATATTCCAAGTGTCAATTCTCCTAAATATTCTTTATCTACATTTATTAAATATTCTGAAACCCTAGTAGCTTTACCAATACAAATAGGTAGAACACCTTCAGCATTTGGATCTAGTGTACCTGTATGTCCTATTCTTTTCATGTTCAAAAGTCTTCTAAAGAAATTAACTGCATCATGTGATGTCATTCCTTTTGGTTTATAAAAATTAATTATTCCCTTCATTTTTAAACCTGCATAGCTTCATATATAGACTGTACTATCATTTTTTTAGACTCTTCTATTGTTTTATATATCGTACAACCTGCTGCTCTTTTGTGTCCACCACCATCAAATTTTCCACAAATCTCAGATGCATCTAAATATTTTTTAGTTCTAAGGCTTATTTTTATATTATTCTTTTCAATTTCTTTTAATAAACAAGCGCCTTCTACTGTAGATAATTTCTTGATAAAAGAAACTATTCCCTCTGCATCTTCTAAAGTTGCACCTGTTTCTTTTAACATATCTTGTGTAACCATTATAACTGCTATTTTCGAATTATTAAAGGTTTCTAAAGTCGTTAAAGATTTAATAAATAACTTCATTCTAGTAAACGACATACTTTCATATAAGTTTATATTAACTAAATTTTTGTCAAACCCTGTATCTAATAAGTCAGCTACAATCCTATGAGTTTTTGATGTTACATTATCATATTTGAAGCTACCTGTATCTGTATTAATAGCTGTATATAGATTTAGGGCTATATCTTGAGTTAATTCAATCTCCATATCTTTAATAATATAATATACAATTTCAGCAGTTGCAGAAGCAGCTGGATCAACTATATTTATATCTCCAAAATTTGTATTACTTAGATGATGATCTATATTTGCTACTCTATTACTATTTTCAATAAGTTTTTTATTATCTCCTAGTCTTTCTTTATCACTACAATCAAGAGTAATAAATAAATCAATATTGCCTAAATTATCATCATATTCCTTTATTAAATCAATCCCTGGTAAAAAGGTAAAATCATTTGGGATTATATCACTTTTTAATACAAATACATTTTTACCTATGTTTTTTATAGCTATTGCCAATCCCAACATAGAACCTAAATTATCTCCATCTGGATTTATATGAGATGCAAGAAACACATTTTTACTTTTTTTTATTGAATCTATTATATTTTTAATATTTTCATCTAAATTTCTATTCATCTTTATTACCTCTATTGTTATCTTCATTTTTTACTTTTTTAATTAATTCAGTAATATGACTTGCATGTTCTAAGGTCTCATCTAGATGAAATACCGGTTCTGGTACATGTCTTAAATCTACCATTCTACCTATTTGACTTCTGATAAATCCTTTAGCACTTTTTAGCCCCTCTAAAGAATCATTCTTTTCTTTCTCATCTCCTAATACTGAAATATATATATTAGCATAGCTCAAGTCTTTAGTTACTTCTACATCTGTAATAGTAGTCATATTTGTAACTCTAGGATCTTTTAAACCATTATATAAAACTTCAGACAAAGCTTTCTTAACTTCTTCAGAAATTCTTTTTATTCTCTTATTATTCATAAAAGCACCTCTCTATCTTTGTACTTCTTTTAAAATATATGCCTCTAGCATATCGCCTTCTTTTACATCATTAAAATTTTCAAGTCCTAAACCTGCTTCATATCCTGATGTTACCTCTCTTACATCATCTTTAAATCTTTTTAATGAAGAAATATTACCTTCAAACATTACTATATCATCTCTTAAAAGTCTTATTTTAGACTTTCTAGTTATTTTACCATTTAGTATATAAATACCAGCTATACTATTTCCAGTAGGAAGTCTAAATGTTGCTCTAATTTCTGCACGACCTTGTACTTCTTCTACTATTGTAGGTGCAAGCATACCTTTAACTGCCTTTTTTATATCTTCTATAGCTTCATATATTACTCTATATGTCCTTACATCGACTTGTTCTCTTTTTGCTACTTCTAATGCATTTAAATTAGGTCTTACATTAAAACCTATTACAATCGCATTTGAAGCTGCTGCAAGCATTATATCACTTTCAGTAATTCCACCTATACCACCATGGATCATGTTTACTTTTACTTCTTCTTTTATATCTAATTTCTGCAATGATTGGCTAAGTGCTTCCATAGACCCTCTTACATCTGCTTTTATTATTATATTTAAATCTTGAATTTCTCCCTCTTTAATTTTATCAAAAAGATCTTCTAAAGTAACTCTATCATCAAGTTTAAATTGTTCTTCTTTTAATTGGTTTTTCATTTGATTTGCATAAAATCTTGCAGTTTTTTCATTTTCTACTGCATATATTAAATCTCCAGCATTTGGAACTTCAGAAAGGCCTAGAATTACACCTGGAATAGAGGGAGTAGCTTCCTTTATATTCTGTCCTTTATGATCAAGCATAGCTCTTATTCTTCCACTAGCTGTTCCAGACACGACCATATCGCCTACTTTTAAAGTTCCTTTTTGAACTAATATTGTTGCAAGAGGTCCTTTTCCTTTATCAAGCTGAGCTTCTACAACAACTCCTATTGCTTTTCTGTCTGGGTTAGCCTTCAATTCCTGTATTTCTGCTACTAATAAAACCATTTCTAATAGCTCGTCAATACCTTCTCTATTTTTAGCAGATACTGGAACTGTGATGGTATCTCCACCCCAATCTTCTGGTAATAATGAATTTTCTACTAATTCTTGTTTTATCCTATCTATGTTAGCAGTTGGTTTATCCATTTTGTTTATAGCCACTATAATAGGAACTTCTGCCGCTTTTGCATGACTTATAGCTTCTAAAGTTTGAGGCATAACACCATCATCAGCAGCTACAACAAGTATTGCTATGTCTGTTACCTTTGCTCCCCTAGCTCTCATAGATGTAAAAGCTTCATGACCTGGAGTATCTAAGAACACTAGCTTTTTATCGTTGACCTTTGCTACAGAAGCACCTATATGCTGTGTTATACCTCCAGCTTCACCTGTAGTTACATGACTTTCTCTTATAGCATCTAAAAGTGAAGTTTTCCCATGGTCTACGTGTCCCATTACAGTTACAACTGGCGGTCTAGATTTTAAATCTTTTGGTTTGTCTTCATAATCTAACTCAGCCATAATTTCTTCTTCTATCTTAATTGCTTCTTCTTCCTCTACTTCTTCCAGAACTAATTCAACATCAAAATCAATTGCTATTAAACTAGCTGAGTCAAAGTCAATAGTTTGATTTTGACTTGCCATAACTCCTTGTGAAATTAACTTTGTAATTACTTGTGAAGGATTTACTCCTAGTTTATCTGCCAAATCTTTTACAATTATTTCATTTCCTATTTTTATCTTATTTGATTCTTCATCTGTTTCTATTTCTTCAACATTTTCAATATCTTCATTATTATTTTGTGGATTATTTTCTGTTTTTATAGTTTGTTCCTCCTCGTTACCTAATAGCTCTTTAATTAATTCAGTCTCTTCAGCGGATAATGAACTCATATGGCTTTTAACATTTATATCTAATTCTTCTATTTTTTTAATAAGTTCTTTACTACTAAATCCTAGTTCTCTTGCTATTTCATAAATTCTCATCTTTGTCATACAATGCCCCCCTGATTTATTTAAAGGTGTATATTTCAATTTAATTATCTTTTATCTCCTTTTCCAATTCTTTTATTTTATCTTTTGGAATTTCCACCTCTAAACTTCTTGAAATCTTATTTGCTGTTACAGCTTTATTGAAGCAATCTTTATTATTACAAATATAAGCCCCTCGTCCATTAGTTTTTCCTGATATATCAATTAAAATCTCATTATCAGGTGTTTTAACAATACGAATTAGTTCTTTTTTGTTTTTATTTTCTCCACAACCTAAACACTTTCTTAAAGGTATTTTTTTCTTTTTCATAATATCACCTATTCTTCAATACTTTCTTTATATTGTGTTTCAGATTTTATATCGATTTTCCAACTAGTAAGTTTTGCAGCCAATCTTGCATTTTGTCCTTCTTTTCCTATAGCAAGTGATAATTGATAATCTGGAACTACTACTAGGGCAGATTTTTCACTTTCATTTATTTCTACCTTCATGACTTGTGATGGACTTAAACTATTTCCAATAAACTCCTCTATTTCTTTTGTCCAAATTACAATATCAATCTTTTCACCATTTAGTTCTTCTACTATAGTTTTAACTCTACTTCCTTGGAAACCTACACAAGCTCCTAAAGGATCTACATCTGGATCTTTAGAATAGACTGCAATTTTAGTTCTAGAGCC
>NZ_JBQDAA010000151.1:0-5842 GCF_052089545.1 Tissierella sp.
TTTGCACTTGTATTAGTAAAAAAGGAAATTTGTGATTATATAATTTATAATCTACAAAAAGTTAAAAATAATAATGTTGAAGTTTCATTACATACATTAAATAGTATAAAACCACCTAAATACCAATATAAATATTTGAATAAATTCTTAAAGTCTCTTAGATTAGATGTAATTATTAGTTCAACTTTTAAGATCTCTAGAAAAGAAAGTATTAATATTATAAAAGCGGGAAATATAAAAGTAAATTGGGAAAATGTGAAAAAACCTTCAAAGGAAATAAAAGAAAAAGATTTAATTTCTGTAAAAGGATTTGGAAGATTTACTTTAGATGAAGTAAAAGGGAGGAGTAAAAGCAATAGAATTGTTTGCATAATAAGAATTATATTATAAAGGAGTGATTATACTTGCTTACACCTTTGGATATACAAAACAAAGAATTTAAAAGAAGCTTTAGAGGTTATGATATAAAGTCTGTAGATATATTTTTAGATGAAGTTATTGAAGATTATGAAAAAGTTTATAAAGAGAATGTAGAATTAAAAGATAAGGTAAATTTATTCTCAGATCAAATAAGACAATATAATACATTGGAAGAAACTTTAAAAAATACTTTAGTTATAGCTCAAACTACGGCAGAAGAAATTATTAGTTCTGCTAGATCAAAATCACAAAATATAACTGATGAAGCAGAAATAAATGGGGATAAAATCATTGAACTCGCAAAAGAAAGAGTAAGAGATATTAATTTAGAGTATGAACACTTAAGAAAAGAAATGCTTTCCTTTAAAACTAGATATCAAACATTTATTGAAGCACAGTTATTATCTTTAGATAAATTTCATAAAGATATTGAAAAGGGGTCTATAATAAGTTCAGAATCAAATAAAAAGAATGATATTGAAATACAAGAAAATTTAAGCGAAGAAGAAATTTCCTATTTACATGACAGTGAAGACTTAGATGATTTAGGGGCCTAGTAGCCCTTTTAATTATTATATGGATATATTATAAAAAATGGGTATAGTAATATAATAATAAGTTATTTAAGGAGAGTAGATATGAATAATACAAAATTAAAACATTTTAAAAATAAACTTTTAAAAGAAAAAGAGGAGCAAAAAAAATATTTAAAAGAAAGAGAAGAGGAGAAAGAAGAAACTATAGATTCATTAGAAAGTGAATTATCCTCATATGATAACCACCCAGCGGATATAGGTACAGAAGTATATATGATGGAACAAGAAAAAGGATATAAAGAACAAATAAAAGAAACGATTGAAAAGATAAATGATTCTTTAGAAAGCATTGAAGAGGGGAATTATGGTATCTGTAATAATTGTAATAAAGAAATAAAAGAAAAAAGGCTTGAGCTCATTCCATATACTAAGACTTGTTTAGATTGTTCAAATGAAGAAAAGGTAAGTAATGAAGAAAGTTTAATTGGTAAAAAGAAATATGAGTCATTAAATTATGAGAGTATTAACTTAGAGCCAAATGAAGAAAAGGATAATGTATCCTATGATAGAGAAGATACCTATCAAGATGTAATGCAGGATAATATTGTACCTAAAGATCCTTCTCACTCTACAGGAGATAATATAGGAATCATGGATGAAGATTATGATGATAAGTCTGATACTTCAGAAGATATTGAAAAAATATCTGAAGAATATTATAAAGATACTTTAGAGTAAATTTCTCCTTAAAGAGAAATTTACTCTATTATATTGATGATTACAAATAATAGATAATAGAGATTTTAATAAGATAGGAGAAAAAAATGGAATTAATAGTAATAATGTTTATAATTTTTTCTGATCAGATAAGTAAGTTAGCCGCCATAAAATATTTAAAAGGTAACAATCCATATAAAATAATAGGAAATTTCCTACAATTTAATTATGTCGAAAATAGAGGAGCAGCTTTTGGGATATTAGAACATAAAAGACTTTTTTTTATAATAATTACAATTGCAATTATCTTGTTTTTATCTATTTATCTTGTAAGAAATCATAATGATTTGAGCATATACACTAGAATAGCTTTTGCTATGCTAATAGGTGGAGCAGCAGGCAATTTAATTGATCGTATAAGATTTGGATATGTAGTAGATTTTATAAGTTTTAAGCTTAAAGGTTATTATAGTTTTCCAGTATTTAATATAGCTGATATATTTATTGTAGTAAGCACTATATTAATAATCTTTATAATATTATTCGACAAAGTAGAAGCATAGGTGATAAGATGAAAAAAATTGAGATGATTATTAAAGATGACACATCAGAAAGATTAGATTCATATTTGTCCAAAAAAATTAAGGATATATCTAGAAGTGAAATTAAAAAGCTTATAAAAAATGGTGAAATTTTGGTTAATGATGAGATTAAAAAGCCTAAATATACCTTAAAAAAATCTGATAATGTTATAATAAATATACCTATCCAAAAACGAAATGAAGTAATACCACAGAATATAAAATTAGATATTTTATATGAAGATAATGATATTGCTATAATAAATAAACCTATAGGAATGGTAGTGCATCCAGCACCTGGTAACTTTACTGATACTTTAGTAAATGCTTTGTTATATAATTTAAATAATCTTTCTGATCTAGGAGGAGAAATAAGACCTGGCATAGTCCATAGATTAGATAAGGATACATCCGGACTTTTAGTTGTAGCTAAAAACAATTATTCTCATGAAATATTATCTAATTATTTTAAAAATAGAGATGTAAAAAGAGAATATATAGCACTGGTTAAAGGTGTTTTAAAAGAAGAAAAAGGAATAATAGATAAGCCTATAGGTAGAAATCCTAAGAATAGAAAAAAGATGGCTGTAATAGAAACAAACAGTAAAAATGCTTTAACAAAATATGAAGTTCTTCAAAGGTTTAAAAAATATACACTTATTAAAGCTAGCTTAGAAACGGGAAGAACCCATCAGATAAGAGTACATTTTTCTCATATAAAACACCCTATAGTTGGAGATGTAAAATATTCTAGAAAGAATGAGTTTAATTTAAATGGTCAACTTCTTCATTCAATAAGGATTGGATTTGTTCATCCAAAGACTTATGAATATATGGAATTTAGCACAGCAATACCAGATAGATTTGATAAAGTAATTAAAAAAATAAAATAATAGGTGATAATAAAATGAAAACAAAAGTTAGTATAATGGATGAAAAAGCTATTGCTAGAGCTATAACACGAATTGCTAATGAAATAATAGAAAAAAATAAAGGCATAAAAAATGTAGTTTTAGTAGGAGTGAAAACAAGGGGAGTTCCATTTGCTAAAAGGCTGGGCAAAAAAATAGAAGAAATAGAAGGTCAAACTATTAATGTATACGAACTGGATATAACCTTATATAGAGATGATTTATCTAAAAAAAGTATAGAACCTTCTATAAATGAACCTTTTAGTGGGCAAATAGATAAAAAAATAGTGGTTCTTGTTGATGATGTAATCTACACAGGCAGAACAACTAGAGCAGCTCTTGATGCTATGAGTGAAAAAGGTAGACCTAAAAAAGTTCAATTAGCAGTACTTATAGATAGAGGTCACAGAGAAATTCCTATAAGACCAGATTTTGTAGGGAAAAATGTACCGACATCTAAAGATGAGATAGTAGATGTAAACTTTATAGAGATAGATAGTTTTGATGAAGTTAGGATAAAATAAAAAGTGTAGACTAGTCTACACTTTTTATTTTATCGATTTTTCCCTGGGAAGGAGTAATATTTATAGTTTTAAAATTATTATATATAACCATTCCAGTTTTAGATGAGGGAGCTTTTTTAACATTCTTTTTATCTGTATAATCAACAGATACATTGGAACTATTTTTTGCTTTACTATAGAAGGCGGCAAGAGTTGCTGCTTCTTCTAATGTAGATATTGGTATTTCATCATTTTGTCTTTTTACTATAACGTGACTTCCTGGCATACCTTGTACATGAAACCATAGATCATCTTTTCGAGCAACTTTTAAAGTTATATATTCATTTTGAACATTATTTTTTCCAACATAGATATCGAGCCCATCTGTTGAAATATAATGATGAGGTTTAAAAGTGGATTTGTTTTTTCTTTTTCTTCTAATTTTATCTTTACTAGTATCTCTGATATATTTTTCTTTTATAAGTTCATCTCTTATTTCCTCTATTTCATCAATATGCTTAGAATGTTCTATGCTAATCAATACATTTTCTAAATATTCTATTTCATCTTTTGTTTCTTTTATTTGTATTTTTAAAAGTGATTCACGAGATTTTAATTTTGAATATCTTTTATAATATCTTTGTGCATTTTCTGGTGCTGATAATTTTTTATCTAATGGTATACTTAATTCTGCCATATTTTCGTCATAAAAATTAGGAAGCGATACAGACTTAAGTCCTGTATTTATATTATGAATGTTAGCAGATATAAGATCAGCATAGATCTTATATTTTTCTCTATCTTTGCTTTCTATTAATTCATTATTTTGTTTAGAAAGTTTATTTAGACTTCTATCAAGCTTAGTTTGGACTAGTTTTTTTATAAATTGAGATTTTTGAGATACTCTATCAAAAGTATCTTTAGAGTCATATACTATGTCTAATACCTCTGAAATAGTAGGAAGAAAAATCTTATTTTTTTCCCCAAACATATGGATATCTAAAGAATAAAAAGCTAATATTTTTCCTTCACTATCTTTTATATATAAAGGATTAAATTTTTGTGATTTTATTTTGGATATAAAATTATTAAAATTTTGATATAGGTTTTCAATATCTAGAGTTGATAAACTATTTATGTTTCGTTTTATGTCAAGATTAGCATTAAAACAAATTTCTTTACTAATAAAAGGACTTAAGCCCATATAATTAAAGTAAAAGAATTTATATATATGTGTGTTAGGTTTTTCATTTTTGAGTAGTTTTATAAATTCTTCTTTGTTTGAAAGTAATGGATTTAACTTATCTTGGCTAGGTGGAAAAATATAAGTATTACCAGGTAATATTTGTCTTACTCTACTCATATCAAAAGATACTCTTTTAATCGAATCTATAATTTTATTATTTGATTTTTCTACGAAGATTATATTACTATGTTTTCCCATAATTTCTATAGTTAAAGTTTTTTCTGTTGGATCTCCCAATTCATCTAAAGAAGAGATATCTATTGATATTACCCTATCAAGATTTAATTGTTTAATATTTAATATAGTTCCTCCAATTAAATGTTTTCTAAGTAACATACAAAACATAGGAGGCGTTGCTGGATTTTGCTTAGAATTTTTGGTAGTATAAATCCTAGGATTATTACTAGTAGCAGAAATAAGTAATTTGTAATTACTTCCTTTACTTCTAATGTGAATCCATATCTCATCTTTTTCGGGTTGATATATTTTATCTATTCTACCACCAATTAATTTTTTTTCAAGCTCTGTTACAACTGTATGTGTTACAATACCATCAAACGACATTAATTTATTCCTCCAATTTTAATCTAATATAATTTCAAGTATATCATTTAATCGATTGTTTATAAAGAAAAGTATAATATATAAAACTTATAAAAGTTTAAAATATTAAATTTTATTAATAAAGACTGGATTTTAAACGTCATTAAATATATAATTAAATATTAAAGAGCTAAAAGGAGTGATAGATTTGGTAATGTCCATGACTGGATATGGTAAAGGTGAGGATGAAAATGAATTATATAGATCTAAAATAGAGATAAAATCTGTAAATCATAGATATATTGATATAAATATTAGATTACCTAGACAGATTAATTATTTAGAAGAATGGATTAAAAAAGAAATAAAAAAACATTTGTCAAGG
>NZ_JBQDAA010000152.1:0-5834 GCF_052089545.1 Tissierella sp.
TCTTCACCTCTTAGTATTTCTTTTTTAGTTTTAAGCATTTTTATTCCTATTACTATAAATATTATAGCCACTATACTTGTTTGAATATAATTTATAAATCTATATCCAAATTGAAAAAATTCCATAACTATAGGATAAAATACATTGTTAAAAATCAATATTAGACCAATCCCTATAAGTGCCTTGCCTATAAAAGAATTGCTTATCTTAGGTAAAAAACTTATTATATCAAAATCTTCTTCTACTTCTTCACCATTTACAAGATGAAAAGCATCGAAAAATACATAAAACCAAATTACTGGTAATAAAAAAGTCAAAAAGTTAAGTCTAAGCCATCCCATAAAAAATATAGTAAAGAAAAACATGCTCATATAGCTAAGACCTTTTTTTTGCTTTCCTAAATACATATGTCCTGCTCCTGGAACTATTGATAAGGCTAATGTTATCATCTTTTTATTTGCAAAACTTGTATTTTCCATTTGCACATCTTCCCCTTCTGTAAAACTTGATCTTTCACTATTTATTGGCTCTTTATTTATAACAGAAAATACATCTATTAATGATATAAGCCATACTATTGAATATCCGGCAACAAAAAGCAAAACAGCTGCCCCTCCTACCATTGTAATTCCCATTCCTAGACTTGCAATAAATCCAACACCTATTGTAGCCATATATATAAGCCCTCTGTCTACATAGCCTATATAAAAATGTGCAAGTCCTGGTATAAATGATAATAAAAATGTCAGCAATTTACTTTTTTCTTTCATATTATTTTCCCCCTTGTTTTCTTGTTCCAAAGTTATTTATAAAACTATTTGTACTACTTGTTATTTTTTCAGTAAAACTATATAAGCTTCCTATATCTTTTTGCGCTTTAAACTTATCTACTTCTATCTTTTCTATAGGTAATTGGGTTATCTTTGTAAATACTCCACCAGCAGTAAGTACAAGAATAACTGATGCCGCTGCTATATAATACATAAATATATTTTCTATCATTTTCTTCTTTTTCCTAACTTTTCTTATGGGTCTTACATTTTCTATTTTTCCCATTATATTTTTTGTAAAATCAGAAGAAATCATCATTCCAGCAAGGTTTAAATCTTCAGTATCTATAAGGTCTAAATATATATCCATGCAAGCATCACAAGTATAAAGATGGTCTTCCATAACTATATTTTCTTCTTTTGATAGTGTATCTTTTTTAAAATCTAGCCATTTGGATCTACTAAAGTGAGTCATCTTTCTTCCTCCAATTCTTTTTTAATATTTGTCTACCCCTATAAAGCCTTGATTCTATTGTTTTTATAGGTAGATCTTCTTCCCTTGCTATTTCTTTATATGATTTTTCTTCTAGGTAAAATTTTATTATTGTTTTTTTATATATAGTAGGCAGGGAATCTATTTGTTTTTTTATATCTTCTTTCTTTTCTTTATCTAAGAGTAAAGATTCTGGCCCTTTTATATTCTCTAGTCTAGGGTTTATATCTATGCTTTCTATATAATCTATCTTTTCTTCTTTAACCCTACTTCTTTTTTTCCTTAGATAATCAATAGATTTATTTGTAGCTATTCTACTTATCCAAGCTTTAAAGTTATCTTCTTGAAATTTGGGAAGAGATATGTAGATTTGTAAAAATACTTCTTGAGATATGTTTTCTGCTTCTTCATAGTTTTTAATAAAACTTAAGATAATTGCAAATATATAGTTTTTATAAAGGTTTATTATTCTTTCAAAGCTTCTTTTGTCTCCTTTACAAGCTTTTTCAATAAGTAGTTCTTCTTTTTCCATCTCTCCCCTCCTTCCTTACTAATTATAACGTATAGGAAAACAAAATTACTGCATCTTTTTAAAAAAGAATTATATTTTTTATATTATAATTGAAAAATCTACTAAAATTACAATAGTTTAAATAATTATAGCTGGAATATTTATAAAATTATTATATAATGGAAAGGATGGTAGAAATAGAGAGTATTTTATTTTATATTTATTTTATATATAAAATAGACTTTTTAAATAAGTGAGGTGAATAATATCATAAAAGAAAAATTTGAAAAAAAGATAAAAATTGAAGAAGAAACCATGGAAAAAGAAAGAAACACCTTTAATATTTTAGGGGCTCTAAGGATGATATCTTTTGGAGTCATAGTATATTTTTCCTATAAATATTTAAAAGAACCTATAAAAATGTATTCTTATCTGCTTCTTTTAAACATAATTATATTTATTGGCTTAGTCCTATTTCATTTTAAAGTTAAAGACAAGTTAAACTACTCTAAAGATATCATATCTATAAATAAGAAGTATTTAGATAGGATAAATGGAGATTGGATTCATTTTGAAGATATAGGTGAAGAATTTGTAGATAAGTCTCACAGATACGCTTCAGACTTAGATATAGTTGGAAAAAGGTCACTCTTTCAGCTTATCAATTTAACAAATACTTTTTATGGAAGAAAGACTTTAGCTAAAGATCTTTTAGATTCTAAGTATAAAAAAGAAGAAATAATAGAAAGACAAGAAGCTGTAAATGAGTTAAAGAATAAGTTGAATTTTTCCCAGGAGTTAGAAGTAAAGGCTTCAGACGACAATATAAAAAATCCTGAAAAGATGATCAGTTATTTTAATGAAAGTAAAGAAGTATATTCTAAGACTATAATAAATCTTTTAAGATTTATGCCCATAGGAGTAATTCTTTTTTCTAGTGCCGTTATTTTACTAAAGATGCAAAATCTTTATAGGGTAGTCTTTATCTTATTTTCTTTGCAGGCCTTGATATGGCTACTTGGAATGAATAAAAACAATACACTTCTTGGAAATGTAGAATACCTTAGCAATAGTCTAGATAATTATGTTGATATATTAAAACTTATAGAAAAAGAAAATTTTGATTCTAAGCTTTTAAAAAAGATTCAAAATGATTTGTTTTCAGGCAAAGCTTCTTTAAAAGGTATACACAAACTCCAAATGATAACCCAGCGTATTAGTATAAGGAGTAATGGACTTCTTTATATACTATTTAATATACTGTTCTTATGGGACTATCAAAATGCCTTTTCTTTAGAAACATGGAAAAAAGAATCTGGTAAGAATGTAGAGTCTTGGTTATCTGCTATAGGTAAAATAGAGTCTCTTATGAGTTTAGCTGTACCTTTACTAATTGAAAGGGATCTATCCTTTCCAAATATAGATAAGGAGAATTTTACTATAGATGCTAAGGATTTAGGTCATCCTCTTATAAAAAAAGAAGAAAGAATATATAACGATATTCTAATAGATGATAGGATACTAATCATTACTGGTTCTAATATGTCTGGTAAAACAACATTTTTAAGAACTATTGGTATAAACATAGTCTTAACCAATGCAGGAGCCCCTACTTTTTCTAAAGAGCTTACACTACCTATCATGGACCTATATACTTCTATGAGAATAACTGACGATTTAAAGAACAAGATATCTACATTTTACGGTGAACTTTTAAGAATTAAGGATACACTTGACTATGGAAAAGATCATAGAAACACCTTCTTTCTTATAGATGAAATCTTTAGAGGTACAAACTCCAAGGATAGAATATATGGAGCTAAAAATGTTCTTAGAAACTTAAATGAAAAAGGTCTTATGGGAGCTATAACTACTCACGACCTTGAATTGTGTCAGCTAGATAAGGATAAAAGAATTGTAAATTATAACTTTAGGGAAAAGTACCGAGATGGATTGATCGATTTTGATTATAAGATTAGAAAGGGTAAATCTACAACTACAAATGCAAAACATTTGATGGAATTAGTTGGAATTGATTTGTTAGAATAAAGTAAAACTAAAAAATAAGATTAAAAATAAAAGCTGCCTTAAAAGGTAGCTTTTATTTTCTAAAATATTTCTTTATTTATATCATTAAAATCTTCATAAGATATATAGTCTATATTCTTTTTATCCATATATTTTGCAAGTGAATCTTTGGCAAAAACTATTTTAGCTACATTTGCAAGGGGCATATCTGTAACTCCATCACCTACAAATATAACATCTCTTCTTTTTTCCTTATAATTATAATAATGATTTATTTTACAATTGCCACAAGGTCCTTGATCACAGCAGTGAGTATTTTCACCATGTAGAAACTTTATATGTGGTTTGTCTCCTTCAAAAACTAATCTATTTGCAAATATTTCTATATCGTTTATACCATGTTTTTTCAAAAATGCTACTATCCCGTTTTCAAAGCCACCACTTACAATTCCAAGTGGTATATCTTTTTCTTTTGTCTTTTTATAAAACTCTAAAAAGCCTGGTGAAAGTTCTATTTCTTTTAATAGAAAATTTATATACTCTTTTTCTGTAAGCCTTAACTCAGAAATTTCTGCTTGAAAATAGGCTGGAAAAGTAAGTTTTCCTTCTTTAAACCTTTTCCTTATCCTATTTGTATTATCATTGCCATATACTGATACCATTTTATTGTTTGTATCTTCTGTAGTTATTGTCCCATCAAAGTCTACAAGTATTGCTAGTTTCTTAAAATTAATATCCTTTAGCATGCAATTCTCCTTTTTCATTATAGATATAATCTTATTGTATAGATACTCTATTGTCAATTTAAAAGCGCATCAAGACTTTAAGCTTAAAATAGTTTTAAAAATCTTATTTACCTTGTATATTTCTTATTTCCTTAAGCAATACTGATATAGTTCCATCAGAATTATTTAAAAACTCTACCTTTTCATCACCATTTAAATATTCTACAGGTATTTTTATTTCTATTCCATTATCCATGACTAGTTTTTGAGTTTTTGATATCTTTTTACTTAAATTTTCATTTACTTCTATGTTTTTATCTACTAAGCCTTTTTTCTCTATTTCTTCATCATATTTTTCTTGAACATCTATATTGTTTTTAAATACTTTTGTTTTTATGTTTTCTACATCTATAGAACCGCCCTCTTCTATTTCATCTCTCATCGTACTTTTGATTTGGGCTAATTTTGAAACATCATTGTCATAATAGTCTTTAACTATCTTTTTAGTAACCTTATTTACTATGTCTACCTTATCTTTGTTTGATAATTGGTCTACTGATTTTAATAAATATTTAGAAAGGTAAAAATCTTTTTCCCCATTTATTTCATATTTTTTCTCTTTTAAAAGTATGGAAAGATCTTCTAAGTCTATTAGAACAAACTGATCTATCTTTTGATTTATATTTGGTAGGGTTGTACTTTGCTTTACAACTGAGTTGCGCCTTCCCTCTTCTAATTCTTCCACATAATGGATATAAGATGTTTTATAGTTAAAGATAAAAAATCCTAAATACTTTTTATCATCAGCTTCAAAAAGGGAACAAATCAAATCACATGGTGGTATATCTACATTTGCTGATAAAATCTTATACATCTCTTTTGCAAATTCTTGTGTTTTTTCAATAAAGAGGTCATTATTATTTGAAATTTGATTGCATAGGTTTCTAACCTCATTGTATTCTCCTTCAAAAAATGATTGTTTAATATTAACATCTCTAAATATATTTTCTATATGTTTTTCTATAAATTCTATTATTTCTCCATTTTCAGGGTGTTCCTCTCCGGATAAAACGGGAAGCCCTACTGAGGGATCTATAATATGTAAGATACTCTTTTCTATATTTATAATTTCTACCATTGCTATCTCCTTTATAAGTTTCTATTTTACTACAACATTTATATTATATCTAAGTTATGACAGATTTAATAGACCAAAACATTTATATATTATTTTTTTATCAAACTATTTGTAAAAACTGCTATATCTTTTTTATGGAATTATAAAAGCTCTCAGGGAATATTCCCTA
>NZ_JBQDAA010000153.1:0-966 GCF_052089545.1 Tissierella sp.
TAATAACGATAATCAAGGCAATAACGATAATCAAAATAATAATGGTGGGGGCGACAATAATATCACCCCACCTCCTGAAAATGAAGAAGAAAATAATGGTAATAGTGAAGACGAAGAAGAATAAATTAAAACAAAGAGTTAGGTCAATAGATTGACCTAACTCTTTGTTTTTGGATTAAATATTATAGCCATAACATATCCAAATATTATAGCTGCAGCAATCCCTCCTGATGCAGATTGCAAGCCTCCCGTAAAAGCTCCTATAACTCCATCTGCTTTTGCTCCTTTTATTGCTCCTTGAGAAAGTGCATATCCAAATCCTGTTATAGGTATTTTAGCACCTGCTCCTCCAAATTTTGCTATTGGTTCATATATACCAAGCCCTCCAAGTATAACACCTGTTGTCAAAAAGCTTACTAAAATATGGGCAGGAGTAAATTTTGTTCTGTCTAAGATTATTTGGCCTATAACACATATAATACCTCCTACTAAAAACGCCTTTAAATATTGCATCTATATAATACCTCCTACTCTCTATTAACATTTATGGTAACAGCATGACATATAGAAGGGATAGATTCACCCTGTTGAGTTATAAGTGCCGAATGTAGTGCTCCTGTTGCAGCAAATAAAACTCTTCTAAATCTACCACGCTCTATCTCTTTTAAAATATAACTATTAAATACAGTAGCAGAACATCCACATCCACTTGCTCCTGCATGGGTATCTTGCTTTTTTGAATCAAAGATTTCTGCACCACAATCTGTAAATATTCCTTCTAAATCATATCCTTCTTCTTTCATTAAATCTATTACTATTGATTTTCCTATATTTCCCAAATCCCCTGTTATAATTAAATCATAATCAGAAGGTTTGAACCCAGTATCCTCAAAGTGATTCATCAGTGTATCCATAGCAGCTGGTGCCATTGCAGCTCCCATATTGGATGCATCCTTTACCCCAGGG
>NZ_JBQDAA010000153.1:976-2613 GCF_052089545.1 Tissierella sp.
GGGTCTATTATCTTACCAGGTGTTACATGAGTTATAAAAGGCCCTTCACCAGCTGCAGAAAGAACTGTAGCACCAGATCCTGTAACAGTCCATTGGGCCGAAAATGTCCTTTGAGCTGCATATTCTAATGGAAACCTAAATTGTCTTTCAGCAGAACTAAAATGACTAGAAGTTGCACAAACTACCTTATCCCCAAAACCACCATCGATAAGCATTGCACCAATTGTCAAAGATTCAGTCATGGTAGAACATGCCCCATAAAGACCTAGAAATGGTATACCTAAAGCTCTGGCAGAATATCCAGATGGAACTATTTGATTTAATAAATCACCAGAAAGAAGTATATCAATATCACTTAAACTTAAGTTAGCTTTTTCAATAGCTGCTCTAATAGCTTGTTCTTGAATTTTAGTCTCAGCTTTTTCAAATGATTTTTCACCCCATAAATCATCCTCTAAAATCTCATCAAAATAATCTCTAAGTGGCCCATCACCTTCTTTTGGTCCTACAATAGAATAAGATCCTAGAATTGATGGAGGATTTTGTAATTTAAAAGTTCTTTTTCCTATCTTTTTTAACGACATTTCTTCACCTACCTTTTAAATAATATACTTAATAAACCTACAACTATTGAACTGCTTACACCATATACTAGCACTGGTCCTGCTATTACAAACATTTTAGCAGCTACTCCAAATATAAATCCTTCTTTTTTAAATTCCATTGCAGGAGCTACTATCGAGTTAGCAAATCCAGTAATTGGAACAGCAGCTCCTGCGCCTCCTACCTTACCTATTTCATCATATATACCAAGTCCTGTTAGGAAAGCACCTAAAAACACCATAATTATAGAAGTAGCTGAGGAAACCATTTCTTCACTAAGTCCTTTATTATGTAAATAATTCATAACAAATTCACCCAATGTACATATAGCTCCACCTATTAAAAATGCAAATATTATATTTCTCAAATATGTTGGCTTAGGAATCTTTCCTTCTGCAAACTTTTGATAATCTTTATTGTTTAAATTGTCCATCTATTTTCCTCCGATTTTTTAATATAATGTCCAAAAATATAAAGAACCCATAACTTTACCAAACAGTAAACTATAGATTATATATTTTAAATCTTTTTTAACTTTAAGTTTCTTACTTATTAATGGGATTACATTAAGAACTTCTGCTAGTGCAGATGAAAAAAGTCCAATAAATGCCCCCATAAAAAGCCCTATAATAACTACAAATATATTTGAAAGATTAAAACTAAAGTCACTAAAATATAAAAGTACAAATATAAAAGTTCCTATAGAAAACATCCATTCATAAATCTTTACATAATTTGGTGACTCCGTTAATTGAACTAATCGAGCAATTAAATTTAAGAGTGTTATAAAAGCTGCTAAAGCTCCTCCAACGGCTAATCCTCCACTTATTGATATAAGTATAAGACAAAACTCTTTCATCTACTTCAACCCCTAGACATTATCTTTATCTTCATTTGATAAATCATTTAATATATATTCTTCCATATCTTTGTTATATAAAAACAATTCTATTTCCATAGGTCCTGGTTCTTTGTTTCTTCTTTAACTTTTTCTTATAATTATTTAAAAAAATATAAAACAAAAAAAAAAAAAA
>NZ_JBQDAA010000153.1:2623-5823 GCF_052089545.1 Tissierella sp.
TCTTGAAAAAAAGGTTATAACACCAATACCAATTCCAATAGAATATGGTATTGTAATAATCTTTGGTTTAGATTTTTTCTCTCCAGTGACCGTATAATATATTTTTTCTATTGATTTTTCCATATTTACATCTTCATGAAAGTTTACTATAGCAATACCTGAACCTAAAAATAAAATTATACAAATAGATAATATTTTAAAAAACTGTATTATAGGCCTAGATTTTTCTGGTGATTTTATTTCTAACAATACTTCTGGAGGCCCTAATAGGTTTATATCTACATCTTTATATTTCTTTTCTATTTTTTCAGTAATATCATAAGTATTTATAAAATCCCAATTTTCTTCTTTTTTACTTTTATATATATTTAAATTTTCAATACTTTTTTTTAGTTTAGGATCTTTAGAATTTACCTTTGCTATATCCTTTATATATATTTTTTGATTTGTAGATATAGACTGTTTTTTACTTAATAAGATATATACAATTTTCTTATTCAAAGTATATTTCTCCTTTATTACTATTTTTTACAAATGTAGCTTTTTCTATTTTTTTTTCTTCTATTTCCTCTGTCTTCTTAAGTCCTAAAGAAATTGTAATCATAATAATGAATAGAATAGTACATATTATATGAAAATATCTTTTTCTACTATTCATCGTTTTCATATTTTTCACCTCATTAAATATTATTATCTACATAAAAGTATTTTTAATACCAAAAAATAAATAATATGAAAAAAACACAAAAAAAAAGGCATATACTATGCCTTTACCATAAGTTTCCTTATTTGATTTATTACACGTTTTTCTATTCTTGAAACTTGTACTTGAGAGATACCAAGAAGCTTAGCTACATCTACTTGAGTTTTATCTTTAAAATATCTCAATATTATTATTTTTCTATCTCTTTCTTCTAATTTATTTAATACTTCCCTTATCATTATATTATCTACTATAGTTTCATCATCAGTATCAGTTTCTGCATCTATCTTATCAATTAAATATAAAGGTGCTCCATCATCTTGGTATATAACACTATGTAGATATTCAGGGTGATATGAAGCTTCCAAAGCCATAACTATATCTTCATAATCTATCCCAATTTCCTCGGAAATTTCATTTATAGTTGGTTCTCTACCTAAATTTTTAAAAAGCAATTCCCTAGCATTTTTAGTTTGCGCCGCTGTCTGTTTTAAAGATCTACTAACCTTTATCAATCCATCATCTCTTAAAAACCTTTTTATCTCCCCCATAATCATAGGTACTGCATAAGTTGAAAATTTAACATTAAAAGTAGTATCAAATTTATCTATAGCTTTTAATAACCCAATACTTCCAATTTGAAACAAATCGTCTATCTCATATCCCCTATTTTTGAAACCTCTTAGCACAGATTTTATAAGTCCAATATTATGTTCAACTAATTTTTCTTTTGCTTCCTGACTGCCTTCTTGTGCTTTTTTTATTAAATCCATGGTCACTTCATGAGATAAAAGAACTCGTTTTGATTCCCCTGTTTTCATATTTATCTCTCCTTATTTGGGAGATTCTCTATTTTTTTAGTCATTATAATTCTAGTACCTTTAGAATCATTACTTTCTACTGTTAATTCATCCATAAAAGTTTCCATAACAGTAAATCCCATTCCCGATCTTTCTAAATCAGGTTTTGATGTATAAAAAGGTTCCATTGCTTTCTCTAGATTTGAGATACCCTTACCAGAATCTTCAACAATTATTTTTATAGTATTATTCTCTACAGTAGCCTCTATTTTTATAATACCATCTCCATATTCATATCCATGTATAATAGAGTTTGTAACCGCTTCGGATATAGCAGTCTTTATATCTGATAATTCTTCTATAGTAGGATCTAATTGGGCTGCAAAAGCTGCCACTACTACCCTTGAAAAAGATTCATTACTAGATTTACTTGAAAATTCTAATTTCATATAGTTTTTTCCCATTTTCTCACCTCTTATATATTCTTTAAAGCTATATCTAATTTTGGATAAGCTTTTATAATTTTCAATAAGCCTGACATTTTTAATATTCTGTCTACATATGGATTATCACTTATCACTAATAATTCACCGTTTTTTTCACTTATGTTCTTATACCTACCCATGATGAGTCCAATACCAGAACTATCCATAAAGCTTAAATCTTTTAAATCCATTATTATGTTTTTTGAATTGTTTTCCATAATTGCTTTATCTATTTTCTTTCTAGTAGACTCAGCACTATGGTGATCTAGCTCTCCTGTTAATTTTACAACTAAAATGTTATTCATCATCTCCATTGATATGTGCAAAACTTTCCCTCCTAATTTAAGTCTTATATATTAGTATACTATAAAAAGAGGGTTTATCCTTTATCTAGTTTTGTCTAGTTTTGTCATATATAATAAAAAAAGAGCCTTAGGCCAATGTTGAACTGCACCTTGTCAAGTAGACAATAGAAAAAAATAAAATTTTAAGCATCATGAGCTCTGTATTCAAGAGGTCTCATGATGCTTAAAGTTCCCTTGTAATCTTTTACAGTTGTAAAATTCTAACAAATATGCCTTCTGGTAAATATGTAATGTCAGTTAATAGCACTTTAGCTGGAATGCTTTGCTTAAATTCCCTATTTAGTTTATTAGGAACTACATGATGCTCTTTTCTAGCTTTTACAATCCTCCTGTAGCCATTTGATTTTCTGTGAGGAAATATAATATTATACTTATTCATGATTCTTTGAATTGATTTTCTACTATATTATAAATCAAATTTATTTTCTAGACTCATTTTTATAGAACGGAAATCCTTCTTATATCCAGACCTAGATATACCTAAAAGTTCATATAGATATTTAGACATATTTTTAGGATTGTTTCTTGAATTAATTTAAAGATCCTATTTGGTGTTAATTTTTTACTTTCTCTTACCAGCTTTCTTTCTATCGTATCTGCTTTTTTCAACAACTTTATCAGGCCTTCTGGTAACTTGATTTTAGCTTCCTGTCTTTAAATAATTTTTTCTTGAGAAAGTTCTTATTCTAAGGGTCTTCCAGTATCCCATCCTTTTCATAGGACTTTTCCTATCTTTCCCTAGGTTCCTCAACCCTCTAACTACCTAAAATAATATTAAATCCATTTTTTCCAAAAATTTGCCTTCGTTATTTTCCACATAAATAATTTTCTATAAATATTATTTTAA
>NZ_JBQDAA010000154.1:0-5813 GCF_052089545.1 Tissierella sp.
CTCAAATTTGAGGGATCTTCTTATTATCATTTTATATATAATTATTAAAACAAGAAATATCAAAATAAATCTTATCATAAAAGATATATTAAAATTATAAAAATATATTTAATCTTGACACTTTTAGTATGATATTGTATACTGAAAACATAAAGTCCAGTGAACTAGTGGGGATTAAAAGAGGTGATTTAAATGAAATTATCTACTAAAGGGAGATATGGTCTTATGGCTATGTTCGAGTTAGCCATGGAATATGGAAATGGACCAATTTCTTTGAAAACAATCGCTCAAAAACAAGACCTTTCAGACAATTATTTAGAACAACTTTTTGCAGTACTTAGAAGAGATGAATTATTAAATAGTGTTAGAGGATCACAAGGAGGGTATATGTTAGCTAGACATCCTAAAAGTATAACTGTAGGTGAAATACTTAGAAGCTTAGAGGGAAGCTTGGCTCCTGCTGGTTGTGTATCTGAGGATGATAATGATTGTTGTAAAGATGAAAATTGTGCTACTAAACTTGTGCTTATGAGAATTAAAAATAGCATAGATAATGTAGTAGACTCTATTACTTTAGAGGATATGATTAATGATATATAAAAGATAAAAATATTTAGGAGGACGATTATGAGAGAATATATATATATGGATAATGCAGCTACAACGCCTGTAAAAGATGAAGTTTTAGAAGAAATGATACCTTTCTTTAAAGAGAGATATGGCAATCCTTCTAGCATATATAGTATTGCACAGGCTTCTAAAACAGCTGTAGAAAAGGCTAGGGAACAAGTAGCAAATGCGATAGGAGCAAAAAAAGAAGAGATATATTTTACTGCTGGGGGTTCTGAATCAGATAATTGGGCAATTAAAGGAATTGCATATAGAAACAAAAGAAAAGGCAATCATATAATAACTTCTAAAATAGAACATCATGCAGTACTTCATACTTGTGAATATTTAGAAAAAAATGGATTTGAAGTAACATATTTAAATGTTGATGAAGACGGTGTAGTTGATTTAGAGGAACTAAAAAATTCTATAAAAGATACAACTATTCTTATAACTATTATGGCAGCAAACAATGAAATAGGAACTATACAACCTATAGAAAAAATAGCTGAAATTGCTAAATCAAAAGATGTATTATTTCATACTGATGCTGTGCAAGCTATAGGAAGTATGAAAATAGATGTAAAAAATATGGATATAGATATGCTATCATTGTCAGGACATAAAATATATGGTCCTAAAGGAGTAGGGGCCCTATATATAAGAAGAGGAGTTCAAATAGACTCACTTATAACTGGCGGTGGACAGGAAAGGAAAAAAAGAGCTGGTACTGAAAATGTTCCAGGTATAGTAGGATTAGGTAAAGCTATAGAATTAGCATATGAAAATTTAGAGGAACATAATAATAAATTGATTCTTCTTAGAAATAGTTTAATAGAAAAAATAGAAAATAATATAGATGAAATAAAATTAAATGGGCATAGAATAAATAGGCTTCCTAACAATGTTAATTTTTCATTTAAATATATTGAAGGTGAGTCTCTACTTCTTAGTTTAGATATGATGGGGATTGCGGCTTCAAGTGGATCTGCTTGTACCTCAGGAGCACTTGATCCTTCACATGTTCTTATGAGTATAGGGTTAGGACATGAAATAGCTCATGGATCTTTAAGACTTAGCTTGGGAGACTTTAACACCGAAGAAGAGGTAGATTATGTAGTAGAAGAATTAAAAAAGATAGTTTTAAGACTTAGAAAAATGTCACCATTATATGATAAACTTAAGGAGGAAAATTAATGTATTCAGAAAAAGTTATGGATCATTTCACAAACCCTAGAAATGTAGGAGAAATAGAAAATGCAGATGGTATTGGTGAAGTAGGAAATGTAAAATGTGGAGATATAATGAGAATGTATTTAAAGATAGAGGACAATACTATAGAGGATGTCAAATTTAAAACATTTGGATGTGGATCTGCTATTGCATCATCAAGTATGGCTACTGAACTTATAAAAGGAAAAACAATAGAAGAAGCTATGGACTTAACAAATAAGGCAGTAGCTGATGCACTAGATGGTCTTCCTCCTATTAAAATGCATTGTTCAGTTCTTGCAGAACAAGCAATTAAGGCAGCACTTTTAGATTATTCTAAAAAAAATGATGTTCATATAGAAGGTATAGAAGATGTAAACTTTGATGATGACCATCACCATGATATAGAAGAATAAAATATAATTAGGCAGCACTTAGCTGCCTAATACATATTGGGAGTGAAAGTATGATTGGGCAAGGTTCACCAGATATTTTTATAAAAGCTATTGGTATATTATCTATCATTTTAACTTTTTTAGTAATCTATTATCTTATCAACATAGGTAATAGATTTGTTGATGTAAGTAAAAAAATAAAAATAAAAAACAAATGGATACTTTTAGTCTTTATATTTTTAACAGTCTCATATTTTTTATTTAAGTTTTTTCAAAAACATCCATTCCTATATGATATATTAATAACTATTATAATATCTATTGTACTTGCTTACGCATTAAATCCTTTGATAAACAAATTAGAAAAACGTGGAATAAAAAGATTAGAGGGTGTATTAATAGTATATATATCAATACTGGCAATATTTTTTGTACTTGCATTTTTAATAATTCCAAAATCAGGAAAAGAGATTAAAAGATTAGTTACTGACCTACCTGTTTATTTTGATCAATTATCAAATTTAATAGATGAATTATATACCAAATATTATTCTATTTTAGGTGGGCTTCCTCCTATGTTTAAAGATATTGAAACTGTAGTAATGGATAATATAGTAAATGTTGAAAATGCTCTAGTTGATGCATTGAAAAATTTCTTAGGAGCTATTATAGGTATGACCTCTAAAATAATAAATATAATATTAACTCCTATTTTAACATTATATTTTATAATAGATAAAGATTACTTTGTAGATAAAACTAAAAAAACTATACCAAAAAAACATAGAGAGGATGTGGTGTATCTAGCAACTACAATAGATACATCGCTTTCAAATTTCATTAGAGGACGTTTACTTATGTCTTTATATGTTGGGGTTTTTACAACTATAATGCTACTTATATTTGGAGTGGATTTTGCATTTGTAATAGGTTTAGTTACCGGTATCTTTGATGTTATTCCATACATTGGACCTTTTATAGGATACGTACCTGCCATGTTTTTTGCACTTATAGAAAGCCCTATAAAAGCTATCTGGGTGAGTATACTATTTGTAATAATACAATGGGGAGAAAATAATATATTAGCTCCAAAAATAATAGGTGAAAATATGGGAATACATCCACTTACTATATTACTTTCTATTATAATAGGTGGAGGAATATTTGGTGTATTTGGTATGATAATTTCAGTACCGCTTGTAGCAGTTGTTAAAATAATATATGAATTTATAAAATCTAAAATGCAAACTTCATAGTTTTAGAAAATTGACAAATGTTCGATATTAAATTATAATCCAGGTATGTATAAAAATCTCCTTATAATAAGGAGATTTTTAATAATTAAATGAACGAAAAAGAGGGATAAATATGAAAAAAACAGGATTACATGAAATTAGAAAAGAATTTTTAAGTTTTTTTGAAGAAAAAGGACATTTAGTTGCTCCTAGTTTTTCTGTAGTTCCTAAAAATGATAAATCCTTACTATTAGTAGGAGCTGGTATGGCACCATTAAAAAAGTATTTTACTGGGGAATTAAATCCGCCTAAAAATAGAATGGCTACTTGCCAAAAATGTATAAGGACAGGAGACATTGAAAACGTAGGTAAGACTGATAGGCATGCTACATTTTTTGAAATGTTAGGGAACTTTTCTTTTGGAGATTATTTCAAGAGAGAAGCCATACAGTTTGCATGGGAATTTTTAACAGAAAGATTAGAAATAAATAAAAAAGATATTTGGGCATCAATATATTTTGAAGATGAAGAAGCTTTTAAAATATGGAATGAAGAAATAGGTATTCCAAAAGAAAGAATAGTTCCACTTGGAAAAGAAGATAACTTTTGGGAATTAGAAGTTGGTCCTTCTGGACCTTGCTCTGAATTGTATATAGATAGGGGTAAAGAATATGGGTGTAATTCTAAAGAGTGTAAACCAGGATGTGAATGTGATAGATTTATTGAAATTTGGAATCTAGTATTTACTCAATTTGATAAAGATAAAGAAGGTGTTTACCATCCTTTAGACTATCCAAATATAGATACAGGTATGGGCTTAGAAAGAATTGCAGCTATTATGCAAAATGCAGATAATATATTTGAAATAAGGGAAATAAAAGAAATTATAGAAAAAATAGAGAGTTTAAGTAATTATAAATATGGTACAGATAAGATTAAAGATGTTTCTATTAGAGTTATAACTGACCATGTTAGAGCGATGACATTTTTAGTGTCAGATGGCGTACTACCTAGTAACGAAGGAAGAGGTTATGTACTTAGAAGACTTATTAGACGTGCTAGTAGACATGGGAAACTCTTAGGTATAAAGGGGGAGTTTTTAACTGATATAGTAGGAGTGTTAATAGAATCTTGGAAAGTAGAATATGAAGAGCTTGTAACAAGAAGAGTTCATATTAAAAAGATAATAAAAGCTGAAGAGGAAAAATTTGAAGAAACTATAGATTCGGGTATACAAATTTTAGAGAATTATATTGGAGAAATGAAAAATAAAAAAGAAACTACATTAAGCGGTAAAAAGGCATTTAAACTATATGATACTTATGGTTTTCCTTTAGATTTAACACAGGAAATATTAGAGGAAAACTCATTTTATATAGATGAAAATGAATTCAATATAGAGATGGACAAACAGAGAAATAGAGCAAGAAATGCTAGAGATGATGGAGACAGTGGTTGGGGATCAAGTATAGATCTTAAACTATTTAAAGATTTGGAATCAGTGTTTAAAGGATATGAAACTTGTACAACTAATTCTAAAATTATATCTATAGTAAGTGAAAACAAAAATGTAAATAGATTAGAATCCGATGAAGAAGCTATACTAGTTTTAGATAAAACACCTTTTTATGGAGAAACAGGTGGACAAGTAGGAGATAAAGGTATAATTTCAAACGAAAAATTTAAAGCAGAAGTATTAGATACAAAACACACTAAAGATGGACTTACTATACACATGGTTAAAGTCTTGGATGGAATTTTAAAATTAAATGAAAAAGTTACTGCTAAGGTAGATGAATCAAGAAGAAACTACATTAGAAGAAATCACTCTGCAACTCATTTACTTCATAAAGCTCTTAAAATTGTTTTAGGTGAGCATGTAAACCAAGCGGGATCAATAGTTCTTCCAAATAGATTAAGATTTGACTATACTCATTTTGAAAGTCCTACACAAAAAGAGATTGAATCAATAGAAAAAATAGTAAATAGAGAAATCTATAAATCACTAGAGGTTAATACAATTGAAACATCTTTAGAAGAAGCACAGAATCTAGGCGTAGTGGGATTATTTGAAGAAAAATATGGTGATCTAGTACGAGTTATTCAAATGGGTGACTTTTCTAAAGAACTTTGTGGTGGAACTCATGTAAAAAACACTTCTAATATAGGTATGTTTAAGATAATATCAGAAGGTGGCATAGCTTCAGGGGTTAGGAGAATAGAAGCTATGACAGGTCTTTCTGTATACGAGTATTTAAATAATAAAGAAAAAGAAGAAAAAGATTTAAGTGAAATTTTAAAAACAAATAAAACTGATATAGTTGATAAGACTAAATCAATTATGAAAGAATTAAAAAACAAA
>NZ_JBQDAA010000155.1:0-5779 GCF_052089545.1 Tissierella sp.
CTATGGAAATAGCTGCTTCAAATGATGAAGACTTATTGGTAGCTTTTTTATTTCCAAGATATTCATCAAATACAATTAATATCATTGAAAAAGCTAAGCAAAATGGTACCCAAATACTAATTGTAACAAGCAATGAAATTTCTAGAATAAAGCATCTGGGTGATATTATATTACCTACTTTTGTTTATGGATTAGGAGTAAGAGAATCTCTTATAGCACCTATATCACTAAGTGATTATTTAGCTAGTTCAGTTGCATTAGTTAATCCAAAAGAATCTAGAAAATTAATAACATATGCTGATAGAATATACCAAACGGGTTATTATTTAGATAATGATTGATAATTAAAGCTATAAAATTATACTTCCACATAAAAAGAGTTCTTGATATCAAGAACTCTTTTTATGTGGCTGATAGAATTTAATACGTTTGGCATCATTGGATTAAATTTCTTAAAATAGGGTATTATCAAAGATGTAAGTTCATTATAAGCAACTTAAGATAGGCATGCTTATAAGTTATTACTATAAAATGTAGTAATATTAACTACAAATATAAAAATTGAGGTGTTTAGATGTATAATATTTTAATAGGTGGAGCTGCTGGTGACGGTATAGAAACTACTGCAGTTGTACTAGAAAAAACATTGAAATCCATTGGTTATAATGTCTTTTCAATGAGAGATTTTATGTCCAGAGTTAGAGGTGGTCATAACTTCAACAAAATAAGATTTGGAAATAAGCCAGTCTATACTCATAAAAGAGAGTTGGATGGTTTAATTGCAATCAATGAGGAAAGCTTTAATCTTCATAAGGATGATCTAAAAAAGGACGGATTTATAATATGTGACCCTAGTCTTTCAATAGAGCATCCAAATCTTATCAAGTTAGATTTTAAGTCTTTAGCTAAAGAGGCAGGAAATGTTCGTGCTGGAGGTAGTGTTATTATAGGTACAATATTATCCTTATATGGACTAGACTTAGGAAAGGCACAAGAAACTTTTAAAGACTTCTTTCCGACAAAGATATTAGATGCAAACTTAAAAGCTTTATCAGCTGGATATGATCAAGTAAAAAAATCATATGAAATAGGTAAAGAAAAGGATCTTTCAAATCATGTAATGATAAATGGTGCTGAAGCTATGAGTAGCGGTGCTTTAGCTGGTAATATGAGATTTTATTCTGCATATCCTATGTCTCCTGCAACTACACTACTAAATTATTTTAACAATGTTAAGGAAGATGCAAATATTGTAGTAGAACAAGCAGAAGATGAAATCGCAGCTATGAACCAAGCATTGGGTGCAGCAGCAGCTGGAGCTCGTGCTATGACTGGATCATCTGGTGGAGGCTTTTCGCTAATGGTAGAAGCTTTAGGTATGGCTGGTGTAGCAGAAATACCTTTAGTAGTAGCAAATGTACAAAGACCAGGACCAGCTACAGGTCTACCAACTAGAACTGAACAATCCGATCTAAGATTTATGATCCACGCTTCACAAGGAGAGTTCCCTAGAATGGTTATTTCTCCGCAAAACCATAAGGAAACATATCACCAAAGTCAAAGGGCTTTTGATATAGCTCAGAAATATCAGATACCAGTACTATTATTAAGTGATCAGTTCTTAGCAGATAGTTCTAGTGTTATTCATATGGACGAAATGTTAGACCACAAAGATTATCTAGTTAAAGAACTAGAACAAGATGTAGAAATAGAAGTAGATGAAAACGGAGTATACAAAAGATATCAATATACTGATACAGGAATATCTCCGCTAAAACATTACGGCGATAAAGATTATCTTGTTAAAATGGGTTCAGAAGAGCACACAGAATATGGTGTATTAACTGAGTCTGGAGATGTACGTAATAAGATGGTTAATAAAAGAGCTAAAAAATTTGAACTTCTAAAAGAAGAATTAATAGAGCCTTTATTTGTAGGAGATGAAAATCCAGAAATCTTAATCGTTGGATTTGGTTCTACTTACGAATCTATTAAAGAAGCTGTAGAATTACTAAACGATAAAAGTGATACAAAATATGCCTTCTTATCATTTGGAGATGTACACCCACTTCCTACTAAGAAACTTTTAAAATATTCTAAGATTGCTAAAAGAGTAGTTAGTATAGAACAAAACTTTGATGCTCAATTTGCAGGAATAGTAAGACAAGAAACTCTTATCGACTGTAAGCCTGCCTTCTTAAAATATGATGGTAGACAAATGCATAGTGAAGAGATAATAGAAGCTTTAGAGATTTTAGACAAGGAAGTGAAATAATATGATTAATCAAAAATATATTAGTACAGAAACACAATGGTGCCCTGGTTGTGGTAACTTTTCAATACTTTCCACACTAGTAAAGCTTATGAACGACATGAATATTCCTAAAAATGATATTTTATTTATGGGTGGTATTGGACAAGCTGCTAAATTAAACCAATTTGTTACTGCAAATGGTTTTAGTGGCCTCCACGGGAGAGTTCTTCCTGCTGCTACTGGAATTCATGCAGCAAATCCAGAACTAAAAATAGTTATAAATAGTGGTGATGGTGATTCTTATGGTGAAGGTGGAAACCATCTTATACACACTATTAGAAGAAACCCAGATATTACACATTTGGTTCATAACAATCAAATATATGGACTAACTACTGGTCAACCCTCCCCTACTACAGATATTACAGACGCTATAGTAAAATCACCTACTACAGATGTTTCAGATCTTGTAGAGGAAGCTGTTAACCCTTCTATACCACTTAAACCCTTGAACCTAGCTTTAGCATCTGGTGCTACATTTATAGCTAGAACTTTTAGTGGAGATAGGGATCAGTTAAAAGAAATCATGAAAGCTGCCATAGCACATAAAGGTTATGCTCTTGTAGATATTCTACAACCATGTGTTACATTTAATAAAGTAAATACTTTCAAGTGGTATAAAGATAGGGTAAAACCTGTTGATGATAGCCATGATGTAACAGATAAAAAAGAAGCTGAAAAACTAGCTAGAACTTGGGGAGAAGAAATACCTACTGGTATACTTTACCAAGTTGAAAAACCAGTATATACTGAAAGAAGATCAGTACTAAATAAAGGAGTCGTTCCAGTAAAAGAAAAAATTACTGAAAAAGAAATAGAAGATAGGCTCAAATCCTTTATATAAGATTTGATTTATATTGAAAACAAAAACCACCCAGTGAAAATTTATTTTCACTGGGTGGTTATTTATTGTCTCTTATTTTATTTAATTTTAAAGTCAAAAAACTTATTATAATATAAGATTATTTATTATAGCTTTTTTTCCAAGAAAACTAATTCAATGCCTTCGATACCATAAAATTCAGATGGCAAAATACCAACCTCTTTGTATCCAAGCTCTTTATAAAACTTTCTTGCATATGAATTTTTTACATTTGTATCCATACGAAGATATTTACAACCTTGTTCCAAAGAATAATCTTCATAAAATTTTATAAACTTTCTTCCATAACCTTTTCCCTTAATGCTAGGAGACACAACTAATGTATGGAGTACCATAACCTTATCATCTTCCACATCATAGTCCCATTCTACATCTGGATATTTTGGACCCTGTACCTTATTTATTATTGCTGTTGCAACTATTTGACCCCGGTCTTCTTCTACAAACATATCCCCTCTAAGAATAGAATCTTCGGCTGTTTTTCTAGTAGGATAAACATCTTTTACCCAACCAACAACCATTTTATCACTTTCTATTTTAGAATGAATTTCATCATAGATTTCTGATATTCTATCAATATCACTCATATTAGCCTTTCTAAACATTCATAACACCTCCTCATATATATAATTACTAAACTCCATTACATTATTATACCTTAATGATGTTTAAAACACTAGATTTTAATAGATTAACCCTTGAAAATTTCTACCAATATAATAAAGTAAAATGAGGCTACCACACCAATATATTAGTGTGGTAGCCTCATTTATATATTCTAGAATATTATTTTAATTTACGATGACTTTGATTTCCTATTATGTCCATAAAAATTAGGAATTTCTGTATTATAATATTCATCTTTCAATTTTACTACTTCCTTATGCAAAAACAGTATTCCAATTAAGTTTGGAAGGATCATAAAACCATTAAATGTATCTGCCAAATCCCAAACAAAACTTTCATGGGATATTGCTCCAAAAATTATTGCAAGTATCCAGAAAATACGAACTATAGTCTCATATTTTTTACTGTCTGCCATAAATTCTATTGAACGCTCTACATATGTGTAAAAGGTTATCAAACAAGAAAATCCAAACAAGATAACTGCACCTATAACAATGTATCCTGCACCTGGTATCATAGTATTAAATGCTTCTACAGTTAAATTAGCACCAAAATACTCTCCCGTACCCCAAAGGCCAGACATAACAATTGTTAAAGCAGAAATTGCACAAACTACCATAGTATCTAAGAAGACTTCTACTGGTCCCCAAATAGCCTGCTCAATAGGATGACTTACCTGAGCACCTGATTGAACCATAGCAGCTGTTCCAAGTCCTGCCTCATTTGAAAACATCCCTCTTGCCATACCATATCGTACCACTATAAATACACCTCCAACAGCTCCACCTGTTACTGCTGCAGGATCAAAAGCACCCCTTACTATCTCAACTATTGCACTAGGTAATAAATTAATATTTAAAATTATACCAAAAAATCCTGCTAAAATGAATGCTCCACCCATAAAAGGAGCTAATATCTCACTAACACGACCTATTCTAGAAAACCCACCAAATATTACTATCCCCGCTAGAATAGCAATAGTAATTCCTGAGTATAAAACAGGAACATTGAAAGTTTCATTTAAAACAGAAACCATAACATTTGTATCTACTACAGCTGATATAGCAAATGCTACAAATATAGAGAATATAGCGTATAATACGCCCAACCACTTTTGACCTAATCCTTCAGATATATAATACATAGGCCCTCCAGATACTGACCCATCTGGATTAGTTTTTCTGTAAGCAACACCAAGGGCAATTTCAGAAAACTTTGTAGCCATACCTATTATAGCCGCAACCATCATCCAAAATAAAGCTCCAGGTCCTCCTATTATTAAAGCAGTTGCTACACCTGCTATATTTCCAGACCCCACAATAGCTGAAACCGACATCATTGCAGCCTGGAAAGATGTTACATCACCTACAGATTTTTCCTTCGGTCCTTCACGCATTGCACCAAGAGTGTTTTTAAATAAAAACCTAATGTTTCTAAACTGTACAAAGTTTAATTTATAAGTTAAAAATAGTCCAGTTCCTAAAATAAGCAGAATACTCGGAACTCCCCAAACGATATCATTTACAATATCATTAATTTCAATCAACCTATCCACTCATATCCCTCCCAAATAGAATTTTATTTAATTTTCTATACATAAAAAACTAAAATAATCATTAAATATAAAAAATTAAATATTATAAAACTAAATGAAACATTTTAAACCTTAAATAAAAATTATTTGTCACCTCCATTTTTATTAATTTTATAATTAAAGCTATATGGGACTATAGCTTTTATAAAAAAGCCCACAATAGAAAAATGCTTAAACAAATTATCCTAAGTGGGCTTTAATATATTTAGTTGATTTTAATACTTTATGTGTTTATCATTTTAAATTAAAAGAATTTTCTAACTATTCTTATATATAATTCTATTATATATTCCCCCTAATTACACCTGACAATTTGTATGAAGTTTAAGTGATATTTTAGTCCTTTTGACAATGTTTTCCT
>NZ_JBQDAA010000156.1:0-5775 GCF_052089545.1 Tissierella sp.
AGAATAATTTTTTGTCCTAACAATAGTTCCTTTTTAAATGGAGTTCTATTACTTTTTACATTATTTCTTTTATGGGGATGAAAAGATTATCCTAACCAATAACTGCCTGAATGTTTTTTATTATTAATTAAAATCATTCCTAAGGGAATAGCACCCAAAACAACATATAATCCTATAAAACTTAGTCTTTGCATGTCAAACATTTTTTCAACAATCCCCATAGAAATAAAAAGCATCCCTAAAAGAAAGTGGGGTAAAACCATACCCTTTTGAAAGCTCTTTATTTTCTTTGTCTTTATATTGCGTTTTGCTCTATTACCAAGAAAAAGTTTTGAATTCATTAAGTGAAAAACTCCTATGATAATCATAAAAATACCCAGTAAAATTTGTGCAAACATTTTATTCCTCCTTCAAATAAATAGTAATACGACTTATTATATAAATGATGTTCATCTACCTTTTTTAAGATTGTCATTCTATGTTATCTGAGTGTAACGAAGAATCTTAGAGCTTAAAGCAAAGATCCTTCGTCGCTATGCTCCTCAGGATGACAACTTCACACTATACTAATAATATTCACTAATTTACTTTTCATTATATCTCAAAATTAAAATATTTATATCTAAATTTATAGATACTATCATACATCTTATATTTAATATTATAACAAAAATAAATAAATAAGGAGTTTTGTCTTTCCTCTAGCCATTTGATAGAGTAAATATATAAGTATATCTTTCTAAATATATAGGAGGAATAAATTTGGTTAATTTAAATATAAATAAAAATAAAGAAGATAATTCTGCAGTTGTTGTAGGTGGGTCTCTTTCTGGTCTTATGACCTCTATTGCACTTTCTGAAGAAGGTATAAAAGTAACTGTGCTCGAAAAAGCAAAAGAAGGTTCAAGATCAGGGGCTGGGCTGCAGGTCGATGGTCATTCATTTAATCAGTCTAAAATAGAAAAGAAGTTAAAAAATCTAGCATCTGGGGGGCAAAGTAAGGTTGAACTTTGGACTTCTATTGAGTCTAGATTAAGAAAAGAAGCTCATAGTGACCCAAACATTACTCTCCATTTTGATACACGTGTTGAGTCTATCGATCAAGATGAAAAATCAGCATGGGCCACTACAACAAGGGGCCAATTATTTAAAGGAGATATCTTAATAGGAGCCGATGGACACCGTAGTATAGTTAGGGACAAAATAGTTCCCCATCATTCCGATGCCACATTTGCAGGATATGTAGTATGGATGGCGTCAATTCCAGAAAATGAGCTTCCAGAAAATAAAAGACCTAATCCCCATGGACAAGGCGTGGAGATGCTTAATACAATAGGGGGATTTTTATTTGGATCTGTTATTGAAGACAATGATGGAAAAAGAAGAGTTGGATGTACTTGGTACGATAATACTAATGCCAAGCTTCTTAATAGACTGGGAGCTGTAAAAGGAAAGTTTGTCCATCATTCTATTGATGGAAGTGATTTGTCTCAGGAAGATATAAATAATCTAATAGATCAGGCAGAAATAAAATGGCCTGAACCATGGCTTACAGCTACTATTCATGCTCTTCACTCACGTGATTTCATAGGTATTCCAATCAAAGAATATGTACCCGAAAAACTTGTAAGTGGTAGACTTGCAATCATAGGTGATGCCGCCCATGTTCCAGCACCAATTACAGCTGGTGGCTTTAATGAATCTTTAAAAGATGCTGCTGCTCTTAGCAAATGTGCAAGTGAAGGACTGCAAGATGACAAGGCCTATGATATGCTCAAAAGATATGAATCTCAAAGGTTAAGAAAAGTACAAAAAATGGTAGAGTCGGGACGTTCATTTAGTAGGTCTTTTGGTAGATATTCATAAATAAGTAAACTTATGATTAATTTTTATAAAAACAAGTGCCTAAATCTTAAGATTTAGGCACTCATTTTTATTTATTCTTATTTTATATTTTATTCTAAAGTTTCAATTATACTATCTGCAAGAGCTTCCATTTTAGGAACATCTTCTTCTTTCATTGTTGAAGTTATTGTAAAACTTTCCTCTAATACATCCATATCTTTCATTTTACCTAATATTTCTTTCATCAACTTTTCAGCTGTAGGTGCCCAACTTCCATTTCCAACTATTCCTACAGTACGATTTCTTAAATTTAAAGATTTAATATCTAATAAAAAGTTTTGTACTGGTGTGTATATATTTAAATTATAAGTGGCAGAAGCTAAAACTATATGGCTATATTTAAAAGCATCTGATACTAGGTATGATACATGAGTCTTTGACGCGTCATACATCTTTATATTTGTCATACCTTTTTGGATTAATCTTTTAGCTAAATCTTCAGCTGCTTTTTCTGTATTTCCATACATTGAACCATAAACTATTAGAACACCTTGTTCTTCAGCTTCATACTTACTCCATTTATCGTATTTATCTAATATATATTCTAAATCTGTACGCCATACTGGTCCATGAAGTGGTGCAATATATTTAACATCTAACTTTGATGCTTTCTTCATTAAACTTTGAACTTGAGGTCCATATTTCCCTACTATATTACTATAATATCTTCTAGCTGGAACTAAAAAGTCACTTTCAAAATCTACCTCATCATTAAATAATTTACCATCTAGGGATTTAAACGTTCCAAATGCGTCAGCAGTAAATAAAACACCATTACTAGTATCAAAAGTTGCCATAGTCTCTGGCCAGTGTACCATTGGAGCTGATATAAACATAAGCTCATGTTCTCCAAAAGACATAGTGTCTCCATCTTTAACTACTATATTATCTTCACTTGTTTTAAAATTAAATTGATCTAAAAGATCAAAAGTTTTTTTAGTACCTATCACCTTTACATCTGGATAATATTCTTGTATAAAACCTATACTCCCAGCATGATCTGGTTCCATATGATTTATTACTAAATAATCTAATGGTCTTTCACCTAAAACCTCTTGTACATTTTCTATGAAATTATCAGATATTGATAAATCTACCGTATCTAATAATACAGTTTTTTCATCTACTAATAGATATGAATTATAAGATATACCTTCAGGAATAGGATGTATATTTTCAAAACGGGAAAGCTTTCTGTCATCCCCTCCAATTGAATATAAATCTTTAGTTATTTCTCTAACATTATGCATCTAAAATCCTCCATTTTATTTTCAAATTATTTTCTCTAATGTAGTTTACATTAACATATATATTTATTATATCCTATTAGGACAAAGTTTCCACATTTTATACCTACTAAAAACAAAAAAATATCTCCTAAAAGTAAATATAAAAGTAATATTTAATTCCCCTTTTTAATAAAGGTATAAGTATTTTTATCAGATAGTTCTTTTTTATAAATATAATCTAATCTATTGAATTCTTTAATATCATCTGGCTTTTTAATATTATTTTCTGCCATAAATCTTACCATCTCGCCCCTTGCCATCTTAGCTAAAGTCCCTTTTTGAATCACCTTTCCATCAATTAACTCACCAAAGATACAAGATATAAACTTTATATCTTTAGTCAAATACTTAGAAATACTTTTACTATATTCTTCCGATGCTAAATTTATAATACAATCACTTTCTGCAAATATATTTTGGGCTATTTTTTCTCCCCAAAATTCATATAGTGATTCATATTCCCAACCTAATAGCTTAGACTGCATTTCTAATCTATAAGGAAAAACCCCATCAAAAGGTTTTAATATACCATAAAAACCTGATAGAATCCGTAAATGTTTCTCAATATAATCTAACTGATCATATGTAAAGACTCCAGCTCCCATATATTTATATTGTAGTCCCTCAAAAGATAATATACTAGGTGTTATATTTTTGTATAAATCCATATTTTTAATTCGTTCAAAATTTAGTTTGGCAAGTTTATCGCTACACTTCCAAATCTTTTTTAACTCTTCATAGCTCAAAGTTTTTAAATAATCTAATAAGATTTGAGTTTCTTCTATAAATATTGGCATTTGTCTATGAACAAAGTCATCATTATCTATATTCATTGTTTTAGCAGGTGAAACAATAACTTTAATATATATCACTCCTAATAATTATATTGGATTGGAATATTTTATATTATCCCAGAATAATATGACTTAAGAAAGCCAAAAAGGTGAGTGTTTATGAAAAACAAAGCTACTTATAGATCGAAGTCTTAGTAAAATAAGCACTGACTTATGAAAGATGCCTTTTCTTTCATGGAAGGGCGTTTTTCATGATTTCTTGAACACAACCTAAGATTATCATACTCCTACTTATGATAAGGCTCACCGTATCAATCTAACCAATAAAATAAACTTAGTCATAGATATCTAAGTATATTTTTCAAACAGTGGTAATAGATTTTATAATATAAATCTATTACTCTCAACTTTTAGAAATATTTTACATAAAGTTCTCATGTACAAATATAATAAACCCTTTTATATCTATTAGATTATTCTTAAGAATCTCATAAATAATATTTTTATTTATATTTACGTACTCATGAGATAGGATATTTCTAAGACCCACCATATTTCTATAAATTTTAGTTTCTTTATCAGTTAAGTATTTTTCCTTATTTAAAATATCAAAAGCTCCTCCAAGTGTTTCTGGACTTCCTATGTTGTTGTCTACAACTATGTAGGTTGCTATATCAATCATCATATTTATTGCAATAAATAAGTTGTATTCTACAACGTCTTGAACAATGTCATCTTTTAAAAACTCATCCAGAGATATGTCTTTAAATCTTTCCATCTTATTTAAAGAGGTTGACAGCTGATTCAGTCTCTTTTTAACCACCTCTATACTAACCATCCCTATTCACCTCTCTTTTCAATCTTTCTATTGTTGTCTCATAGGATAAATCCAAGTATCTTTTCATATCATTATATTCAAATAAAGTCTTTACCTTGTATTTACTTTCTACAGTTTCATCTCTAGTGAAAATCAATATATGATTTTTATAAATTTCATATTTTAATAAAGGGGTTGTATTATTTAGTATAACTAAATCAACTTCTCGTTTAAGTGAGTCTGACAGCTCCATTTTTATATTAATATAAGCATCAGTGTCTATAGTGTTTTTTAAGTATATTGCAATATCTATATCACTATCTTTTTTTATGTTATCACTAGCATATGAACCAAAAATATAGGCAAAGATAATGTTTTCATATTTTATTAATATATTACTGCATACTTTGACAATGTCCATATCCAATACTTCCTTTCATATATTAAAAGTTTGTTTTTCATATCAATTATATCATATTAAGAAATAATCTTATATTGATATAAGATTGTTTCTTAAAAAATTATTTTTAGTTCGCCATTTATAAAGAATACGTCTCTGTCATTCTGAGGAGCACAGCGATGAAGAATCTTTGTTTTGACCCTAAACCATAGATTCTTCGCGATGCTCAGAATGACAAACCTACTAGAGGATAAAAGAAATATTGAAAATAAGGAGTGACTTATGAAAGGTGCTTTTCCTTTCATGGAACGACGTTTTTCAATATTTCTTGAACCATGCTTAGATTCTTCTCAAGCTCAGAATGACAGCTTCACACTTTACTACAAACACGAACAAACCTCTTATTGGATCTAAGAATTTAATAAAACAAGGAGTGACTTATGAAAGGCGACTTTCCTTTCATGGAACGACGGTTTTACTAAATTCTTGAACACACTTAAGATTCTTCACTAAGTTCAGAATGACAGCTTCACACTCTACTTATGATAAGGCTCCCCGTATCAATCTAAC
>NZ_JBQDAA010000157.1:0-5774 GCF_052089545.1 Tissierella sp.
AAAAACTTTCTGAAAATTCAAATAAGCTTCAAGAAATTGCAGAAAACCCGAAAACATTAGAGAAGGTAAAAGTTATAAGTCGTGAGGAGGAAGATTTAAATAAATTCAAAACCGAATTAGAGTCTATTAAAGATTTGAAAGCCTCAGTCGATGAAAAGGATTTCATAGATTCTGTATACATAAATTCTATTGTAAGTAAAAAGCCTAAAGATTTATTTTTTACCAGTATTAACATTAATACTGGTAACATAAGTATAACGGGAGCTTCTAATAATCGCTTGAGTGTAGCTGAACTTGGACAAGGACTTAAAGATATAGAAAACTTTAAAGATATATTTATATCTAGTGTTACAAGAGAGGAAACAGTTTATAATTTTGATTTAGAAATAGATTTAATTGGGGAGGCTGAAGATGGAATTATCGAAGAGGAAATTGAAGAATCAGAAGAAGCACAAGAATAAAATTAGGGAGCTGACAAATAAAGAAAGATTTCTTATAACTCTTTTAGCTATTGTTATTTTATTCTGGGTTAGCTTTAAATATATAATAGATCCTCAAATCTTTGAAATTAGGACCTTGGAAACCCAAATAAATGATTATACTTTTAAAATCGAAGAAAACAATAGAATGTTTAAAAGTTGGGACTCGATAGTTGAAGAAAGAAATTCCTTGTTTTTAGAAAAACAAAATATAGAAAAAGACTTTTTCAAAAGCTTGAGCCAACCTGAAATCATATATGTATTAAATAATCTTCTATTAGAGAGTAATATAGTGATGGAGGGTATAAGATTTAATAAATCATTTACTGAAACTTTTAATGAAAAAGAAATTCAAAGGATGGATATTTCTATACCGTTTGAAGGAGATTTTAAGTCTTTGAATGAAACGATAAAAAATATAGGAAAAGAAACTAGAAAGATGATTATAAGTAGTATAGATATGGAAAAAGGTGAAAAGACAGAAATTGCTGGCAACATAAATTTAGGAATTTATAGTTTAAGTGGAATAGTAGATAAAAAAGAAGATATTATAATAGAGATAACAAATGATAATAAAATTGACCCTTTTATTCCATATAAAGGATATGTGGATCCAAATAAACAGATAGAAGAAAGTGAACAAACTTCTGAATTGGAAAACCCACTATCTGAAGATGAGAAACTTACGGGAGGAAAAACTGTAGATAAATCAACATATCCTACTTATAAAGCTGTTAAAGGAGATAATATATCTTTTATTTCTAAAAGAAAATACGGAACGGAAAAATATGTTGATGAGATATTAAGTTTAAATGGCATGAAAAGGTCTAGTATACTTCCTATTGGAAAAGAATTAAAGCTTATTGAAAAATAATTTTCTTTAATGGAGGCTTTTTATATGAATAATAAGAGAGGTTATACTTTAGTTGAACTTGTAGTCATTATTGCTATTCTTGCCATAATTGTAATAATGACTATTCCCAATACTGGATACTTTAAATCTATGATGGAGAGTAGTGAGTTAAAAGAATTTAAAAGGGATATAATGTTTGCCAGAAATAAAGCTATAGTAGAATCTAAGATATATATCCTAAAACTGATGAATGACGATAATGGATATATAGTTAAAAGTAGCTCCAAATCAGGATTTGAAAAAATTAAATACTTTGAAAATGGAATTGTATTAAATAAAAACAATAATTGTGATGATATACACTTTAATTCAAACGGTACTGTTTCAAATGCTAAGACAATTAGTTTACATGATAGAAAAGGAAAAGAATATAGATTAGTTATTACTCCAATCAGAGGTCTTGTTGATATTAAAGAATCTGATAAATAAAGGGGATAATTCTATGAAAAGAGGACTTATATTTTTAGATATAATTATTGGTTTATTTATAATTGGACTTATAGTAGTGGTATCATTTCCAACTTTATCTTTGATAAGTAAGAGTTTTGAAAAATCGAAAGAAATGACAGAATTGATTTATGTAGCAGAGAGTACAATAGAAAGTTTGAAATTTAGAGATGAGAAATCTATTAAGTTTTTAAAGGATCTTGAAAAAACAGATGATTTAGAAGCTTTATTTTTAGAAGAAGAAAATTATATATCTCGAGTAAAATTATTAAATATACACCCTGACCTATGGTATCTAAGCATAAGTGCTAACAAAAAAGATAGTGAAGGTGGTGGAGCTTATGTTGAAATCAAAGTTACAATTCCAAAATAAAAGTGGCTTTACTTTAATTGAATTAGTTTTAGGACTTGCTATTACATCCATTCTTATAATTACTTTGTACAATTGTTTAAGCTTTGTTTTAACAACAAGTCAGAAAGGTATTGAAGAAGATCAAATACTTTTAAATGGAAGATATATTTTAGAATATATAAAAGAAGATATTGGATCTGCAGATAAAATTATAACTTCATCTAATTTTGAAGGATTAAATAGTACATTTCCAACAAATATAGGTTTTGTAATTTTAAATTTAAAAAAAGATAGAGATGAAAAAACAGGTAAACTACAAGATGCTGTTACATATAGTTATACAACATATTATTTTAAAAATGATAGTATCGTAAGAATAAATACAAAAAAACTCATCCATAAAGACATTATAACAGATACACAAATTTTTAAAAACAAACTACCTAAAGCCAGTGAATTTAGCGGATATAATGCAATTGGATATGATTTATCTTCCGAATCAAAAATATCCTTAAATAAGAGAAACATTATTTCCCTAGATCTATCTTTTAAAAATAATAAATCACAAATTTCAAACTTTAAATCGGATGTATTTATAAGATGCGAAGTGGTGAAATGATATGAATCAAAAATATAAAAATAGAAATGGAAGTATAACTATAATATCTTTATATATATTTATTTTAATATTAACTTCTTCTACGATGTTGCTATATTTCGCTACATTACAAACTTTTTTATCTAAAAATCAATTAGAAAAAATACAATCTAGATATTTAGTAGAAGATAACTTAAATAGATTTATATATGATAAAGAAAATATAGAAAAGTATATAGAAGATCGAATATTTAGGACTTATAGATTAGAAAGAATACCTAAAGGTGGAATATATAATATAAAATTTGAGGAGGGGGATAAATTAAAAGATGATATACAAAAAGCTTCTTTTAGATTAGAAGATATGAATGGGAGGAAAAATATTATTTTATCTATGGATTCAAAATATAAAAACATTAATTCAAATATTGTTGCATCTGGTTCATGCATAAATCAAATATTTGAGTTAAGAAGTCCAATTCTAACTGAAGAAAAACTACCTTATTTAGAAAAAGAATTGTTTTTGAATTTTATGGACAAAATAGAGAAAGAAAATGTTGAATATGATTGCAAATTAGATAGGAATTCAATGAAAATCAATACAGATGAAGATGTACTTTTAGAATTAGTATCTAATACTCCTAGAGATAATAAGATATTTTCTGAAAAAAGATTTGTTTTAGATTCCGATAAAAATAAAGAAAAGATTAAGTTTAAGTATCAATCAATGATTTTAAATTTAAAAAGAGATAAAAATGAAGCTAAAACTTTAACTATTGGAAATTTAGATAATAAAGATTTAATTAAATTAAATGGAGTATTATATATAGAGGGAGATTTAGTTATTAATCAAAACCTTGAATTTTTAGGTTTAATTATAATAAACGAGGGGGATATAATTATAAACTCGTTGACTAAACCTAAAATTCATGGTGCAATTTACTATAAAGGAAAAAATATAGATACTGATAAAATAGATATAATCTATAATCAAGATACAATATATAAAGAAGGTTCATTTTTACCAGGGTTTATAGATATTAAAATTGATACTATAAAAAAATTTTGAATAGTCTAAAATAAAAACTCTTGGCACTTGTGGTAAATACTAGATGTTGGTATAATGATAATTAAGATTGAGAAGTATAATATATAAGTGCAGTTTACGATAGGAGGAAAACCATGATATCAGCAGGGGATTTTAGAAAAGGTGCTACTTTTTTAATGGATGGATATGTTTATCAAGTAGTTGATTTTCAGCATGTAAAACCAGGAAAAGGAGCAGCTTTCGTTAGAACTAAGATTAAAATCGTTATTACAGGGACTATTCGAGATAATACATTTAATCCTACAGAAAGATTTCAAAGAGCAAACATAGAAACTAAGGAAATGCAATATTTGTACAATGATGGAGAACTATATTATTTTATGGACTTGGACACATACGAACAAGTACCGGTAGAAGAAACATCTATAGAAGATACCATAATGTATATAAGGGAGAATGACAATGCAACACTTAAATTTTTTGAGGGCAAAGTTTTCGAAGTAATACCTTCTAATTTTGTAGAATTAGAAGTTACAGAAACAGAACCAGGAATAAAAGGCGACACATCTAGTGGAGCGACTAAACCTGCTACTGTAGAAACAGGACTTACTTTAAATGTTCCTTTATTTGTAAATTTAGGAGATAAAATAAGGATTGATACACGTACAGGAGAGTATATGTCTAGAAGTTAAGTTTATAAAAAACAGGAGGAATGACTATGAATAATTTATTGAAAAAAGTATCTTATTTACAAGGTTTAGCTGAAGGTTTAGGTGTAGATGAAACTAGCAACGAAGGAAAATTATTATTAGAAATAATTGATGTATTAGGTGATTTTACTGAAGTACTAGGAGAAACTGTTGAAGAACAAATAGGTATTGAAGAGTATGTAAACTTTATCGATGAAGACTTATCAGATTTAGAAGATGAATTTTATGATGAATTTGATGAATTCGATGAGTTTTATGATTTTGATGATTACGAAGAGTTTGAATTGGATGATGATTGTTTAGAGTGCGGCGACTCTTGCGATTGTGACAATGAAGAAGAATAAAATATAAGAATGAAAGAAACATAAAATCATATGATTTTATGTTTCTTTTGTTTTTTGGGTTATATTTTATTAAAAAAATCATACAATTAATATAAAGGAGGACAAGGCTATGGATAAAAAAACAGATATTTATGATAATATATGCAAATTTATAAGTAAAGATATAAGTATGGATTTATTGAAAATTTCAAGGAAATATAAAAAAGATATAGAAGAAATTAGACTTAGAAATAACAGCCCTCTTAATATATATATGAATGGTAATAATTATTTTGTATATAAAGATGGTAAGATTTCAAATAAAAATAAAGGAGCATTAATAATAAAAGATGATTATATAAAAAACACATTTAGATTGATTACAAATCACTCGATATATGCTTTCAATGAAGAAATTAAAAATGGATTCATAACTATAAATGGAGGTCATAGAGTAGGTATAAGTGGCAAGGTAATATATGGGAATAATGGAATTGAAAATATAACAAATATTTCTTCATTGAATTTTAGAATAGCTCGAGAAAAAAAAGGAATATCAGATTTTATAATTCCTTATATATTAAATAAAAATGGTGATTTTTATAACACACTTATAATATCTCCCCCACAATGTGGTAAGACAACCTTACTTAGAGATCTTATAAGAAACTTAAGTGATGGTAAAAGTTCTAGATTTGAAGGTTTTAAGATCGGACTTATAGATGAAAGATCGGAAATAGCAGGAATCTATAGGGGTATACCACAAAATGATATAGGTCTTAGAACAGATGTATTAGATGGATGTTTGAAACATCATGGCATAATGATGTTTATTAGATCTATGTCTCCTGAAATTATAGCAGTAGATGAAATAGGAGGAATACAAGATATAAATTCTATAGAT
>NZ_JBQDAA010000158.1:0-5689 GCF_052089545.1 Tissierella sp.
AATGCAAGTGTCGCAAAGTGATAGCCACAGGCTATACTTTACACTTGCAAGGGGAAAATTCCCCCTTTGAACCCCCAAACTACCGCCTTACAGACAAAAGAGAAAAACACTCTTTTATCTTCCAGTTGGTTGTATAAAATAAATTTTATCCCTAATTTTATCTTTGGATCTCCTGGATAAAATTAAAAAGTCAAAGGAGCTGATGAAATGATAAAAGGCATAGAAAAATTAAGTCAGGAACAAAAGGATCATATGTATAAAACAAATGAATTTCATACTCAAATCGTAGGCTTGGATTATAAATCAGGAATGGAAATAATTGAAACTTGGCTAGATGAAAACAATACAGTATGCGTAAGATTAAAAAATGGAGAATGGTATCATTACTCTAAAGATGGTACTTGGTGGTAGAAATCTAAAAAAGAGATAAAAACAAGCCCTTCAAATAGCTTTCTAAGAGCTTTTAAAAACTTTAAGATACTATAGGTATGTTGAAAAATAGACATTTAGGAGGTTTTTATATGTCACAAGAGCAGGCAGAATATAGAGTTGAAAAAACTAGTAATAGAAAAAGACAAAAGCAAATAGTAATAAGAGCCACTGACAAAGAATTTGAACAGATAAAAAAGAAAGTAGAAAAATCTAAATTAACACAAAATAAATATTTACTTCAATCAGCCTTAGACAAAGAAATAAATGTAGTAGAGGGAATCAAAGATCTAGTCCTTGAAACTAAAAGAATTGGAATCAATCTCAATCAATTAACTAAATTAGCAAATCAAGGAAAGGTTGATTGTTCTGATGAACTGGAAGATATAAACGGGGAGTTGGTGGAAGTATGGCAATTATTAAGGCAGTTAATTCAAAGTCAAGTATAGGAACAGCTATAAACTATGTAAGCAAGAAAGAAAAAACAGAAGAAAAACTTATATCAGGAATAGATTGTAACCCAATAACAGCCATAGATGAAATGAAAGCAACTAAGGAACTATACGATAAAAAAGATGGTAGGCAGTACTCTCATTTCATTCAATCATTCAATCCTAAAGATACATTAAGCCCTGAAAAAGCCCATAAAATTGGCAAAGAGTTTATAAGGAACAATGATAAATTTAAAGGTCATGAAATACTACTGACAACCCATAAAGACAAGAAGCATATCCATAACCACTTTATAATTAACTCTGTAAATTATGAAACTGGAAGGAAATTTCATACAACAAAATATGAATACCAGGCGATGAAAGATAAGAGCAATGAATTAAGTAAAGATCATGGTCTTACTGTACCTGAAAAAACAAAAGAAAAGGGTAAGATAACAAGCTTCAACCAAAATAAATATAGGGTAATGGAAAGGCACTTCAAGGGAACAGCAAGGTCTTATGTTATAGATACAGCCCTAGCAGTTAAGAAAGCCCAGGGGAAATCTACTTCAAGGGAAGATTTTATAAAAGAAATGAAAGATCAAGGCTACAGCACCAACTGGACTGATACAAGAAAGCATGTAACTTTTATAAATAATGAAACGGGCAAAAGAGTAAGGCTTGCAAACCTAGAAAAAACTTTTAATGATTCTAACTTTACAAAAGGGGGTTTAACTGATGAATTTGAACAAACTCTTGGAAGAAGAGAAAGATCAAGAGGAACTAAAAGCATTGATAGCAGAAACAAGGGAGTTAAACGAGCTTATGAGGAGTTACATCAAGGTACAGATGGACAAGGACTCAATCAACCACCAAGCAGTCTTAAAAGAGATTCAGGCGATAGAAGAGGCAAGCAAAAAGGTACAAGAGCAAATGATTTCGACATTGGAAGAGCAAAAGAACATATCAGAAAATCAGCTAGTGAAAATGCAAGAAGTCTCGGAGAATTATCTAAGCCAGATGCAAGAACAAGAAAGATTGAGCAGGAGAAAGCTAGAGAACTTGAACGAGCAAATCGTAGAGAACTCGAAAGAAGGATTGAACGTAATAAATCAAGGAATAGGGAAAACACTAGATAACTTAGAGAAAGGTACGAATCAAAGCTTAAATGGAATGAATAAAAACATACAAAAACTAGGTAAAAATATTGAGAATACGAGCTTTGATGATAAGTTAAAAACAGCCCTTCCTCTAGCTGTAATAGCTAGTGTCATAACTTTATTAGGCTATGGTTTAATCAACATTATAAATAGTCTTATTTAAATATATTATATATTGGGTATAACTTAAACCAATAAAAGTAAGATTTGGATAGAGAATTTAGCTATGTTTATATACGATTGTACTTTAATTGCAATTAAAAGATTGGAGTGATATTTTGAGAAGTAGAACTAAAATTATCTTGGGACTTATATTTATAGTTTTAATTATACTATTTTTAACGGTACCTTCAGATACTGATTATTATAAATGGCTTGAAAATGAACAGAGTATTAAAAAAAGTAATAAACCGTACTATTACACCCAGGGAAAATTTGAATTATTTGATAGAAGTACAACCAAAAGACTATTTGGAGTATTTTCTATAAGGGAGAAAAAATTCGAGTATATAAACAACGGAGAAATATCAGATAATAGCTTTAAAATAAGAACTTTAGAGATTGGAAATAACTTTTTTCTGATGGAGAAAGAAAATATTCTGTGGAGGATTTTAAGGTAGTAAAGTTACCATCTCTGTATACTTGCTTTTTGATCTTAAATGTTTATTTGACTTTTAACAAAGAGTATACTATTTTGGTTAATATAAGTGAGGCTATACAAAATAAAGGAGGATTTACTTAATGATAAAAAGAGTTATTTCATCGTGTGTATTAATCGTATTGATATTAATTATTCCTAATAGTTATGTGTCATCAAGTGAATTACAGAAAGAAACAATAGTTAATGAAAGAAAAATAAGCAACAACCTATCTGTTGAAGTCTTAGATGATGGTAGGATATCTCCTATAGAAAAATCAATTGAACTAAGTGAAGATGATCTTAACTTAGTTTTGGAAGAAATAGGATATGATCAAAAATCTATACAATCATGGAGCCTAGAACAAAAACAATTATTAGCAAGTAAAGGTGGTAAGGTTGTAGACTCCGAGTTAGTTTCTTTAAAACGTGAATATATATCCAAAGATGGAGAAACGCACAAAATTACTCCAAATAATATAAGTGAAGTTAGAGATCTCCAATTAGAAGATTTAAAAAAAATTGGAGTAGAGGGGGTGGAGACTGAACAATATAATGTCTTAGAAGAAGGTAAAGAGACATCTTCTACATATAGTAATCTATATGCGAATAATGGATATAAAGAAGATGGTATTTGGAGCTCTCTTATTTCAGTAGTATATCTTGGAGAAACTAGTACACAATACAAATATGAGCTAGTTGTAGATTATCATTGGAAAAAACATCCAAGAGCTGCAAATAGAGATAGTGTAGGCTTATATTGGGGAGATATTGCTCAACCTGTAGCTAATACACATGCTGGAGTCCATGCTGCATTATACGATGGAACATGGTTGAATAGTAGTCATGATATAGATCTTTCTAGTACTCAAGGTATAACATCTAGTTTTTATCTTTATTCACCAAATTTAGCAACAACCCCAATTAAACAAACCGGAATGTTACTTCAAGACATTATGGTTAGTAAAAGATATTCAAATCACCAGCTTGCTATCTCAGGAAAATACATTCATCCGTGGACTGTGGCTAATTTATCCTTGTCTGTAGGCTTTAATGGATTTTCCATTAGTGGAACTACAGAACTGGCAGATGTATGGTCTTGGCAAGTTAATTTTAGACCCAATTAATAATATTTAGATAAAGGTAGAATAAAATATAAATTAAATTTGAAATAGAGGTATTTTAAATTTAATGTCTCGCTTATATATATATGATTTAGCTAGTATCATCAAAAACCCACCTAGGCTGTTCAACAGCCTAGGTGGGTTTTTGATGATACTTTGTAGGTTTTTTTAGTCTTGCTATGTTCCAATGATTTAAAATCGATTCTAAACACTACTTATCTTTTAATATAATAATCTACACTTATCTGACCTATAGCTGAAGCATAATCATTTTCTAAAGCTTTTAAAAGGTAGGCATACTTATTTCTAGCTTTATCTTTTATGTGAAGATAGTTAAGCCTTATATATTCAAACAAATCTACATCTTCGTTACCAGCCATTTCAACAGCTTTTTCATATAAAGCCATAACTTGAGTTGGACTGAAATTCTCATTTTTTAATCCCATTTTAAGCTTCATATTTTTAATATCATAAAAATCATTTAAGAAATCAATATACATTTTTTCATCCTGGTTTTTTGGTTCTATCTTAAATAAAAGTCCTGTTATTTTTCTACCTTTTTTAATTTCTTTGTAAGATATATTTATATCTGTGTTTTTATTTAAATCTTCTTTTACTGGTTCTAATACAAACCTTCTAAAATCATATATTCTTTCATATTGGTTTTCTAAGAATAATATTCGTTTAAATTCTTTTAACTCAAATTCTCTCTTTCCTATGATTTCATATTGTTTTAAAAGTTCATAAATCCTTATACTATATTTGTTTTTTAAATATAAAATGTTTTTTAATTCATATCTAGTAAAACTTTCTTTTAATTGTAGTAGGTAGGGTATTAAGTTTTCACTGAATTCTAATTCTATTTCACCTGTATTTTTTATATACTTTATAGATGAGACCCAGTTAGCAACTAAGTCGCTTTCTTCTGTTTCAATGCTAACTTGTTTTTTCATTAATCCTGTTACTATCTTTTTGATTTCGACATATCTAGATCCAGTAGTGCCTAATAATTTAATAAACTCTCTTGTTTCTAGTTCTAATATATTAAATTTTTCTTTCTCTCTATTTAGTTTACTAACTGCATAAAGTATAATTTTTTGTTCATTTAAGCTTAAATTGTATCTAGCTTCAATTAGTTTATTAGCCTTCACTACTAATTTATTTTTCATAAAAATCCCCCCTTTTTCATTGATTAGATTCCTTTTAATATACCATTAATGACGAGTTGTGTAAACAATTTCGTTGTTAATTGATAGTTTCTCTCGTTGTTAATGATAGTTTCTCTCGTTGTTAATGATAGTTTCTCTCGTTGTTAAACTTCTATACCCCTTGAAAACAGCTAAGTTTAGGGAGCGTAAAAGTAGTTAAAAGTAGTTAAAGGGTTTTTATTATATCTATCTTTCTTTCTAAGGAAAGTTATCCACAATTTTAAAAAGATAAATTTAAAAGCTGAAAAATTTAAATGCACTATTAAAAAGTTATTTATGAATTACTCTGTTGAAGTCTCAGAATTACTTTTAAGAGCTTTTACTATGTTAAGGGTAGGAATGTATAGCTTGAGTCTATAAAAAGCTTCTAGGGCTAGTTATGAAAGATACAACTGCATTTAGAAGCATAAATAAGACTTTGCATTTATTAAAACAGATTCCTGTATAAAAAATATCTTAAATCAACAAATTCAATAAATAAAATATTAAAGGAATATTTTATTATTTTTATAGCTGATAAGATCATTCAGCAAAAATAAATAAAAATACAAAGACAATTAACTCCATTTTATCTGAAATATAATAAACTAATTTAAATTGACATTTATTAGTCTTTATTATATTATTATTTTAAAGGAGTTAATGCAAGTGTCGCAAAGTGATAGCCTTACGGCTATACTTTACCACTTGCAAAGGG
>NZ_JBQDAA010000159.1:0-853 GCF_052089545.1 Tissierella sp.
TATACTCAGTTATATCACCAGAAGGACTTTCTTCTATACTTTGGAAAGATTCTGCCCTTGCACAAAAAGCATCTGATACAATGAAACTTACTGCAGGAGACTTACTAGATTTAAAAGTAATAGATGAAGTGATAAAAGAACCACTAGGAGGAGCTCACAAAGACGTAGATGCTACTGCTAAAAATATAAAAAAATATATATCTAAAGAAATAAAAACTCTTTTATCTATGGAAAAAAAGGAATTAGTAGATAAAAGATATGAAAAGTTTAGAAATATGGGAGTATATGAATAAAACAGGTATTGTCCTTAAGGACAATACCTGTTTTTTAATATATTTAAGAACCGTTCAGACCAAAAAAAGACCGCTTAGTCCAAAAATGCACAAAACTTAAGTTTTATTTGATACACTTAATATATAAAAGAGTGAAAATAAAATCAAGATAAAGGCAGAATATCAAGAAGGTTATTTTATTTAAAAAGGAGAATATCATGGAAGGTTTAAAAGATAGTGTAAAAAGTATAAAAACTTATATAATCATAACAGCTTTAGTACTTATATCTAGATATTTTATTGTATTTTTAAATTTTTCATCTTTAGATACTATTATGGAAATAGTATATTTAGCAAGTAAAATTATGGGTCTTATATTATTACTTAAGTTGATACTGAAAGACTATTCTTTAATAAAATTTACCAAATATATATACTTTTTTAATATAGTGTATTTTTCTATAAACTATCTTTCAGATTATATCTTATTTGAAAAAGATAATATGTCTTTAATATATATTCTCTTTTTTGTAATAGCATTTAACTATATATTAAATACCGAGCAAAAGATAAACTTTTAA
>NZ_JBQDAA010000159.1:863-4838 GCF_052089545.1 Tissierella sp.
ACTTAAAGGCAAAATCACAGTTAAGCTGTATAGACTCTTATCTTTATCTATATCTATATAACCATCATATTTTCCTACAATATCTTCTATAATCTTAAGGCCATATCCTTTGGTAATATAATCTTTCTTATTTAAGAACATTTTTTTACCAGGGTTTATTTCTCTACTATTATAACTGTTTTTAATTTTATAGTATAGGAAATTTCCATCTGGATATAAGTTTAAAGAGATAAAATTCTCCTTTTTACTATTGTTTAAACAAGCTTCTATGGAATTGTCTATGCTATTAAATAAAATAGAACTTAGATCCAAATCATCAATATTTAATTTTGGTGGAGCTGCTGCCTTTATAGTAAAATGGATATCATGTGAAGCTGCTTCTAAATATTTATCATTTAAAATAGCATCTATTAAACTATTACCAGAGTTTATTTTATTTGGAATATCATCAATCTTATTTTTAAGACTGTTAAGATATTCTATACTTTTATTCTCCTTTTCACTAGTCATTTCTTCTAAAACTTTAATATGGTTTTTCATGTCATGCCATATTTTAGATAATGCTTCTTCTCTTTTTTTAGAGTTTACAATAAACTTTTTATAAGTTTTATCGTAAATTGACCTTGTAGTTTCTTTTTGTAATTCAATATAAAAATCATTAGCAGAAAAATATAAGTTTAAGACTCCTATAGATATAAATAATATAAATAAAGAAATTAAAAATAAAATAAACTGTATATTTTTAGTTTGTAAACTTATAGAAGCATAAAATAATAAAATCATTGAGATAATAGAAAATAATAATATAGATATAAATACATAATTTAAAAAATTTGGAAGTATAATTCTTTTCTTCATAAATATCCTTCTAACTACTGAAGCAACTATAATGGTTAAAACCTTACTCATTACTCCAAAAAACAAAAAAGAATATTCATAAATTGGTTCGATATTTTCTAAGTTTATATTCAATATATTTGAAATTGCTATAGTAACTAATAATTCTGATACAACTATTATAAAATAATATAGTGCAACTAATAAAATTTTCTTATAGAAATCTATTTTATATAAAAATGTTATTAGAAATAGTATTAGAGAAATAATAATAACTTTTATATAAGGAACAATTCCTATTAAGGTTAAGACAAATGCTGCAATAGATATAATAGTAATTGCAATAATGTTTTTAGTCTTATAATTATCTCTATTCTCTCTAAACACTGCTAATAAATTTACAAAGATTATACCATCTATAATCGAGAGTATAAAGCTTATTATAAGGTTAAATCTATACATATTTATCCCTCTCTTTTTGATGCTATAAGTTCATAAAATTTTTCTTTGAAAGAATTTCGTCTTCTTCTTGCTATATAAATAACTATATCATTAGATAGAATAAGCTTATCATCTATAAAATCCTTGACATGATTTAGGTTTACTACAATCCCCCTATAAACCTGGTGAAATTGATTTTCTACTAGATCAAAGGGTATATCTTTTAAAGAACGATAATTTGTAATATATTTATCATCTTTGGTATGTAATATTAACTGTCTATCCAACACTTCAAAATATAAAATATCGTATAGTTTAAAATAAACTTCTTCATTATTTATAGGGAAAAGATGGATTACAGTTAAATAATCTAATCTCTTAATTAAGGATTCAAGAATAGGATCTATTTCTTCATAAAAATGGTCTTTTCTAATAAAATGAAAGATATGTAAATCTAAAGCTTCATAAACCTTTTCATTTAAATATGTAATAAATATAAATACAATATCTTTATCTAAATCTCTTATCTTTCTTGCAACTTCTATCCCATTTAACTTAGGCAGCTCTATATCAAAAAATATAATATCGTACTTTTCCTCGGTATTTAACATACTATCAAGCAAATCTTCTCCTAAATAAAAGCATTGTACTTCACATTTTAAATTATATTGTATGAATTTGTTATAAATAATTTCCTTTAATTCTAATACAAAATTTTTATTATCTTCACAAATTCCTATCCTAAACATAAGCTTATCCCCCTAAAAGAACCGCTCAGTCCAAAGAATGACCTCTTAGTCCAAATTTTAACAAAAATATAGTTATTTCTGATACAGTTATTATAACAGAAGGTGATAAAAATTAAAATGATAAGTAAGTTTATGAAAAACTATGCTTTGCAAGTATTTAAAAATGAAGATGATATAGAAGTTATACTTTATGGACTAAAAATACTAGGAACTAGTATTTTAACGGCTATGGTTGTACTTCTAAGTGGGATTATTGTAGGCCAAGCTAGATCAGTCATAATTTATTTATGTGTAATAGTCTAATAGAATAAAGAAATTATTAGTTATGCAGTTGGGTGCTTACAATAATGCTGTTAGTAAATCTACTGAGAAAATATATAAAATAGAATTTATATATCAAATACAACTTTAAATGCTAGAAGAATTACAATTAGGGTTAGCGGTGTATATTGATTGGTATAACAATCAAAGAATTCATGGATCTTTGAATTATAAAACACCAATTTAATATAGAAAATTAAATTCAATAAAACTAGATAAAGCATCATAGATGCTAAACAAATTTTATATTGACTAGGATTTTGTCTAAAAGATAGGGTGACAATCCAGTGTTTGTATAATGTTATGTATAGTTTTATTAATCACATCAGTTAATTGAACAGATTCAATTTATAGTGGATATGAAAGGAGTGATATTGAAAGAATATAATGATTTTGAGGTATACAGTACTAGTGATACTTCAAAAATAAAGGCAGGATGCTATTAGATATTTTTCCCCATATTAAAATGAAAGGAAGGTACATTGTTATGAAAATTAAAACATTTACAAAAAAGATACTACTTAGTTTAGTTTTGGTCATCTTATTGGTTAATTCAAACGCTTTAGCCTATAGTAATACTGAACTAGATATGATTAAGAATGATACCAAACTAGAGAAGACTGAACTTGATGAATTTTCAATTAAAGTTATAGATGGTGAGCTTGTTAATGAGGAAGTAAATGAATCAAAAGTATTTAATATTAATAAAACTAAAGGAGTAAAAATTCAACAAATAATAGAATCTTCTAATTCTAGAAGTTTGTTATATGAAGTTGAAATGGAGAACAATGGTGAAATCTGGGAACCTAATAGTAATGCAGATGAAAGTGATGGATCATTTATAATAAAGGGTGATTCTGATGATTATATTGCTTTTGTTAATAAATTATCAGCAACAGATGCTTCTGGAAATAACTTGAAAGTCAATACAGAAATTCGTAATAATAGAATTGCACAAAATATAATTCCAAATTCTGATGATAATATAAATTATCCTGTTACAATAGAGGTTGAAATACTATCTTCCAAGCAGAAAGGATTTTATGATTGGTTTTCTAGTGGATACTGGATTAATCGTTCGGGAGAAATCAGTCTTTCCTTATATGTAAGAAATACCTTTCATTTAGATTCAACACTAGAACAAGCATGGGACTCAGTAAAAACTAAATTTAGAAGTGACTCGAGGTGGAAAAATGAAGCAGGTATGTTTAAACAATTTAGATGTCATAATAGTTACGCTCCTTGGAAAAAACCTTGGAATTTAGAACCCTGGAGACCTAATTCATCTTATTTAGTAACAGTAGCGAAAGGATGTAATCCATAATAAATGTTTTTTAATTAAATGATATTTACTAGAATATTCCAGTATTAAAATACTGGAATATTCTAAATAAAACAGAGGAGATCTAATTTATGAAAAAAAAATTTAAAAATATTTTATATATTTCACTATTTGTATTGGCTATATCATCATGGGGATTATTTTCAATATCCAATGGCTATGCCAGAGATTACAATTTTTATAAATATGATGTAGTCAGATATTTCAATTTAATACAAATTTTTTTATGGATAGTCTTTTTTAAATTACTTAAGAATAATGGAAAGTTTAATTGTATTGCAAAAA
>NZ_JBQDAA010000159.1:4848-5603 GCF_052089545.1 Tissierella sp.
GCAAAAATATACATAATTTTATCAGTACTTTTAATAAGTACTAATATTTTTGTAACTTTTAAAAACTTCAAATATGTCAAGAACTACGATATTGAGAATGTGTATAACTATGATATAGAGAATATTGATAATATAGAAGTAATGGATATATTAGAATCGAAAAAAACAACAACAGTATATTTCTATAGAGAGGATTGCCCATATTGTAAAGAGATTGATAAGCCATTAAAAGAATATTTAACTAATAATTCTATTTCTAATATAAAAGGCTATTCTACAAATTCGAATTATAAATATAAGAAAGAAATAGTAAAATCGTATCAAATAGAATCTGTTCCTGCGCTTGTTAAGGTTAATAATGGTGAAGTTATAGATAGGAAATATTTTAATGGTATAGCCGAAAAGATAGGTTATCTTATTGAATGAGATATGATTAGTTATATTTACAAATCTTAGAGTTAATAAATCAAAGTATTAACATTTATATTGTTTTTACGACCTCATAAGTCCACCCTACACCTAAATATGATTCAGTCCAAAGAATGACTATTTAGACCAGATTATAACAAAATTTAAACTCTATCTGATAGAGTTATTATAACAGAAGGTGATAAGAATTAAAATGATAAGTAAGTTTATGAAAGATTATGCTTTTCAAGTATTTAAAGATGAAGATGATATAGAAGTTATACTTTATGGACTTAAAATATTAGGAACAAGTATTTTAACGGCTATGGTTGTACTTCTAAGTGGAA
>NZ_JBQDAA010000160.1:0-5598 GCF_052089545.1 Tissierella sp.
ATAGCCCTAGCAATAACAGTAGCATATGTATTTAGCACAGCTACAGTTTTTGGTCTTGAAGGAAATGACTTTTTCTGGGAACTTGCTACACTTATAGATATTATGCTTTTAGGACATTGGATAGAAATGAGAGCTGTAGTAAGTGCATCTAGTGCTTTAGAAAAACTAGCTGAACTTATGCCAAACACTGCTCATCTATATAAAGATGGGGATCTAGTAGAAGTTGATATAAGTGAACTAAGTTCTGAGGATAAAATACTTATAAAACCTGGAGAAAAAGTTCCAGCAGATGGTACGATAGTAAAAGGAAAAAGTCATATAAATGAATCCATGTTAACAGGAGAATCAAAACCAGTTGAAAAAGGAGAAGGGGAAAAGATTATAGGAGGATCTATAAACGGCGATGGATCAATAGAAGTAAAGGTTGAAGAAATAGGCGATGACTCTTATTTATCAAAGGTTATAGATATGGTTGAAAAAGCCCAAGAATCTAAATCTAAAACTCAAAACTTAGCAGATAGAGCAGCACTTTGGTTAACTATAACAGCCTTAACTGTAGGTTTTGCTACACTTGTTGTTTGGTACCTTATAACAGATGATTTTACATTTGCCATAGCAAGAATGGCTACAGTAATGGTAATAACATGTCCACACGCACTTGGCCTTGCAATGCCTTTAGTAGTAGCAACATCAACAGCACAGTCAGCAAAAAATGGCTTGCTTATAAGAAACAGAACACAATTTGAAAACTCAAGAAAAGTAGATACGGTAGTATTCGATAAAACAGGAACACTTACTCATGGAGAGTTTGGAGTAAACTTCATAAAAGTTTTTGATGAAAACTATACAAAAGAAAAAGTAATAGAATTTGCCTCAACGCTTGAAAATAATTCTGAACATCCAATTGCCACAGGGATTATAAAAAAGCAAGAAGAGATGGAAGTATCCTTTTTAGATATGGACAATTTTGAAGCTATAAAAGGAAAAGGAGTAAAAGGAACTATAGATGGTAAAAATGTAATGGTAGTAAGTCCTGGATATCTAAAAGAAAATAATATAAAAGTACCAGAAAAGCTTCCAGATCATGGGGTATCAACAGATGTATTTTTAATTATAGATGATAAACTGATCGCAGCAATAGGACTTTCAGATAGCATAAGAGAAGAGTCATATAATACAATAAAAAGACTTAAAGAAGAAGGAATCAAAACATGGATGCTTACAGGAGACAATGAAAAAACAGCCAAACAAGTATCAGAAGAATTAGATCTAGATGGATATTTTGCAGAAGTATTACCTGAACAAAAGCAAGAAAAGATTAAAGAGTTACAATCTGAAGGAAGCTTTGTAGCTATGACTGGAGATGGTGTAAATGATGCCCCAGCACTAGCACAGGCCAATGTAGGTATAGCAATAGGTTCTGGTACAGATGTGGCAGCAGAAACGGCAGATATAATACTTGTAAATTCCAATCCTGAAGATGTTGTATCACTTATTGACTTTGGTAGAGCTACCTACAAGAAAATGATACAAAACCTAATTTGGGCTACTGGCTATAATGTCTTTGCAATACCACTTGCAGCAGGAGTTTTATCTAGCATAGGAATAGTTATATCACCAGCAGTTGGAGCAGTCCTTATGTCACTTAGCACTATAATAGTAGCTATAAATGCAAAACTTCTTAAACTAGATTAAACAATATATATAATATCTCGATTTATAGTAAAGTGAGCTGGGTAAAATTAAACAAAACAAAAGAAGAGGTGTTTAAAATGAAAAAAGCTTATCTAAAATTCTTTGGAATGATTATTACTTCGGCTATATTTATGTATGGTGTTATGTACCTTAATACTTATGAATTAAGTCATGCACTTTTTAGTGAAATGAGATTATACATGACTATACTTTCAACATGTGTTATGGCAATTGTTATGCTTCTATTTATGCTGCATATGCTTAAAAATAAAAAGATAAATATGGCTATAGTTGGAGTAAGCATAGTAGTATTTGCAGGTTCATTTTATTTAATGAGAAATCAAACAACAATAGACGAAGTAGATTATATGGAAGGTATGATTCCTCATCATTCTATAGCAATCTTAACCAGTAAGCGTGCAGATATAAAGGATCCAAGAGTTAGAAAACTAGCAGATGATATAATAAAAGCTCAAGAAAAAGAAATTAAAGAAATGAAGAAACTTATAGAAGAACTTGATTAATAATTTTAAAAAAATCATATTTTATATATTAAACTTTAAAACTATGGTAAATATGTAATGAAGAGATTGGCTAGTATGAAGTCCATATTAAAAATGGCTCATACTAGCCATTTTTAATATATATCCTTGTTAAAAGCCTTGGTATGATAAAAAGTATTCTTGCCTTTTTATATATATAAGATATCATATATAGTTATGGAGGAAAGACATGAAAGAAAAAATATTAAATGCAAAATATATATTAAAAGATTCTTTTGGAATGATTTATGGAGCAGGTATCTATTTATTACTATTTGAACTTATCTATAAAGGACTTATGTTAATCTTATTTAAACCTATATTAAATATTGTTGTTTCTTTATTTATTAGAGCTGGAGGCCATGAAATTTTAGTAAATAGAGAAATATCTCAATTTTTATTAAGTTTTACAGGAATATTTATGGTTATACTAGTAATGACAATATCTGTAGTCCTTGTATACTATGAATTCAGTGTTATTTTGTTGATACTTGATAAGAGCAAGAAAAAAGAAAAAATAAAACTATTACAGATTACAGGAACTGCCCTATTAAAGTTAAAAAAAATTATTAAAAATAGGCAAATAGGCTTGTCACTTTATATTTTAGTCTTAATACCAATTTTAAATATTGGAATACAGTCATCTCTCTTGCCAACCTTATCTATACCAGACTTTATGATAGGAGAAATTGATAAATATCCAGGAAGCGAGATACTATTTTTCCTTTTAAGTTTTGCTTTGATATACTTCTTCGCCAAACTATTTATAGTACTACCTATCATGCTATTTAATAATAAATCTTTTAAAGAAGCTTCAAAAAAGAGTTTTAAAACAATAAAGGGTCAAGGGCTTCAAATTGGATTTTTAATAATAGCTGGAATGTTAATCTGGATAACATTAGCTTATCTACCTTTTATGATACTTGAAAACGTTCAGTTTATATTATTTAGAATTCTAAGATCCTTATCTAATATATCTATGTCGATTTTTACTCTTCTTATTTCTCCATTTATACTGTCAATAAGTCTTGGAATTTATAACTCTTATATTGAAGCCGGTTATTTAAAAAGAGAAGAAATATCAGAAAAGATAGAATTAGGATTTATTGGAAAAAGGATATGGAATATATTAGAAAAAATATTTGATCTTATACAAAGGATAATTTTAAAGATTAAAAAGCATATAAAAATATTTTTACCTTTATTTTTAATACTACTAATTGGACTTAATATATATAGTGAAGAAAGTGTAAAACCAATCCATGATAGACAACTCTTAATAGGACATAGAGGTGGAGAGTATGGAGTTGAAAACACAATAGATACAATTGTTTTTGCTGGAACTAATGGCGCTGACTATGTTGAGATGGATGTGCTACTCACTAAAGATAATGTCCCAGTAGTTATACACGACAATAACTTGAAACGTTTGGGAAATATAGCTGAAAATATAAGTGATTTAACCTTAGAAGAAATAAAAAAGATTACTATAAAAAGTGGAGATTATGAAGACAATATTCCGTCTTTAGAAGAACTATCAAAAGAAGTAAAAGGAAAAACTAAGCTATTATTAGAATTTAAAACTCATGGGAAAGAAAAAGATAGTATAGTTGATAGAACTGTTGAAGTTTTAGAAAAAGAAGAAATACTCGAGGAAACTATATTTCACACATCAGAGATCCGAATAATAGAAGAATTTAATGAAAAGCATGAAGATTTATCTATGGGTTATGTTTTTATAGGAAAAATTGGAACATTTTCAGCTAGAAAAATGTCTAAAATGCCAGTAGATTTTATAAGCGCTGAACAATCACTCATAGATAAAAGGATGATAAGAGAAGTTCACAAATCTAAAAAGGCAGTTTTTGCTTGGACTATAAATGATGATTATAAGGCAGAAAGACTATTAGAACTTGGAGTAGACGGTATAATAACTGACTATCCAGTAGAAATAGTTGAACTTAGGGATAAATACAAAAATTATAATGAGAAAGATTGATATATAAAAATCTAGCATTATCTAACACTATCGAATATATAATATATTTGATAGTGTTTTTATTTAGTATTCCAATATTTGGGTATATATAGATCATAGATCAAATTAAAGTAATAAAGGGGGCATTTGAAATGAAAAAGTTATACAAGATAATAGGACTGCTGATAGTAGTAACTCTTATAGCAGTTGGATGTTCATCTGAAGACTCTGATCAAACAGAAAGACAAGAAACTAATGGAGCTGAAGAAGAAATAGAACGAGAAGAAGACCCAATAGAAGATGAAAAGGATCAAGAGGATCAAGACGATCAAGATGATGAAAAAGAAGAAGATAAATCAGGAGACTTAGAAGGTGAGATTAAATCCCAGGCTTTAATAGATATAATGAACGCTAAAGAATTTACAATGAAAATGAAAATGATAACAACTGTAGATGGTCAAGAGACAGAATCTGTAATAACAAATGCAGCTTCTGGTGACAAAACTTATTCACTGGTAGAATCAGGTAAAACGATAATGAATGTCATAGAAAAAGATGATAAATCTTATGTAATCATGGATGAATCTAAGACAATAATTCAATCAAACAGACACCAAGAAGAGGATGAAGCAGAAGAAAATATAACAGCTGACAATTTAGTATATGATGACCTAAAATATATAGGTAAAGGGAAAGAAGAATTTTTAGGAAAGCAAAGATCTTATGAAGAGTATAGCACAGAAGTTGGTAATGTAAAATACTACTTTGATGGAAAGAAACTGGCTGGTATGAAAATGGATATGGATATGAGCAGTATTTTTGAGGATGAATTAGAAGAAGGAGAAGACACAGAAGGTCTTGTTCCGGAAGAAACAACTATGAAAGTAGAAGTATTATCTTTTGAAAAAGAAGCCGATAATAGTTTGTTTGAGCTACCTGAAGACTATCAAATAGTAGGTCAATAGTTAATAAATAAAATTGCTTAAATATTAATAGAAGGCTAATGTAAACTTAAACTGTTTTAAATATTTAAAACAAATTAAGTTTACATTATTTTTTCATTTTTCATATATTTTTTACTTTGTTAAATAAATATGACTTAATATAATAATATAAAATGTAGATAAATCAATAGTTTTAAAGCTATATGCTAGAGATGTTTTTAAAATAATAAACAATTATAGATATTAATAGCAACTTATATATAAGTGTGTTATACTGTAAAAGGTTATTTAGGAAAAGATGTTTTATCTTGTTATAAAACTTCTGATGCGGACAGAAGATAATATAAATTTAAATAAAAAACAAAAAATGCTACCTCTGTGAGGATTTCGGTAGATGTCAATATAGTTGACGCATTAATTTTAAATTAATTAATTATTT
>NZ_JBQDAA010000161.1:0-5496 GCF_052089545.1 Tissierella sp.
GTGCATATTTCATATTAGGTGGAGTTCAATATATATCAACATTCCATATTCCATACATTAGATATGTGTTCTCTTTATTTATTCAATTTTTGTCAATTCTTTTTCTTGTTAAAAAGGGAGAAGGTTACAATATACGAGAAAGAATAAGAGAGATATCTATAATAAATATATTAATTATTATATTTATAAATTATAGTTTTTGGTTTTATGGCACTAATATAATATTAACTATAAATAGATTGATAACTTTGTTTGCTATATTTGGTTTTTTAATTATATTTTATATTGATTTAATAAAATATAAAGACTTTCAGAAAATATTAACAAATATGATATATGGTTATACTTTAATAGGTGTGATTATAATTATAGATGCTTTATTTTTTACTGTATTAAAATTTAATATCTGGCCTCCTATAGAATATTTAGGAACTAGATTTGCTGGGCCATTTTTTGATCCTAATTTCTTGGGGTTGTTTTATGGTGTAATGTTAATAATAGTACTATTTAAAAAAGATTTAGAAATAAAAGATAGGAAATGGATAATTGGTGTATTTATAATTAATATTATTTTAAGTTTGTCATGGACAGTCATAATATTATTTGTTTTCTCTTTATCTATGAATAAATTCATAAAATTTAAAAATATATTTGTTAAACAATTAATATTTCTTGGAATATATTTAGGGATTTTATTCTTCGCATATATTAATATAGATTTTTTACAACAATTATTTGTAGATACTTTATCTTTATTTTTACCCTTTAGTGAAAAGGAATTAGTCATTAAGTTCCTATCATTAAAATATAGAATAGTGGCACAAGTAAGAGCACTTAGTTTTGTTGCTAAAACTTGGGTGGGTTTAGGTCCTAATTCTATAGTTCCATTTTTAGGTAGAGATACTCATAATTCATACTTAGGCATTTTATTTGAATTGGGAATACCAGGTTTTATACTACTTTTAATAAATATATGGTTTAATCCTAAAAACTATAATAAATGTCTAGATATATTATCTACTTATATATTTTTAATGAGTTTCACATTAAATGTACATTATACTATTATTTTCACTTTATTTGTATCAATGTTAATAACTAATTATTATAATGAAAATAAAAAACTTTATACTACCTAGGAAAGAGAAGTGACATCTATTGAATTTAAATATAAAAACACTATTTAAAAATACATTTTTTTTGTATATACTGGTTTTTTCCACATATTTTTTTAGTTTTATAACAGTGCCTTATCAAACTAGAATATTAGGGCCTGATTATTATGGACGAGTTGGATTTGCTTTAGCTTTTATGACATATTTCAGAATGATTATTGACTTTGGATTTCTTTTATCTGCTACTGAAGAAGTAGCTAAATATAGAGAAGATAAAGAAGAATTATCAAAGATAGTCACTTCTGTCAGTATAGTAAAATTAATTCTTGTATTAATATCTTTTATAATAATCCTGAGCGTTATTTTAATATTTCCTCGTTTTAGAGAAGAATACCTACTATACGTAATTACATTTTTTGCAGTAGCTACTTCTGCATTTTTACCTGATTATTTGTATAGAGGATTAGAGAATATGAAAACTATTACTATTAGAACGGTACTTATTCAAGCATTTTTTGTAATAATGATTTTCTTATTTTTAAACGAGAAAAAAGACTATTACCTTATTCCCTTATTTACTATGATAGGGAATTTAGTAGCTATAATCGGGATATATGCACATGCTATTAAAGTAATAGGGATACGATTTAAACATGTGGATAGAAAGTATTTATGGTATACATTTAAACGTTCAAGTTTTTTCTTTTATTCAAGAATAGCTACAACGATTTATACAGCTACAAACACTTTCTTAGTAGGGTTAGTATATCCTAAAGGGAGTAGTGTAGTTGGGCTATATACTTCTTCTGATAAACTTATTAGTACAGCTAAAAGCGGATTTTCTCCTATAGCTGATAGTTTATATCCTTATATGGTAAAAAATAAAGATTTTAAATTAATAAAGAAAATATTATTAATTATCATTCCGCCTGTAGTAGTAAGTGTTATAATAGTAGGAATATATGCAGAAAGTTTTATAGCTTTATTATTAGGAGAAGAATTTAGACAAGCAGGGGATATTTTAAGAATATTATTACCAATTATAGTAATAACTCCTATCACGTACATATTAGGTTTTCCTGTATTAACGCCTATGGGTCTTTCTAAATATGCAAATTTATCTATAATCTATGCTTCTATTTTCCATGTAGTAGGTATGGCATTTCTTTTGATAACAGATACTTTCAATGTGTATAGTATTTCATATATTACTGTAATATCTGAATTAGTAATAATGGGATATAGAGCTATTGTAATATGGAGAAATAGGACATCTTTTAAGAAAGTATAATTAAAAAATTATACTTAAGGAGGTTATATCAATTGAAGAATATATTAAAAAAAATATTACCTAAACAAATATTAAAATTTATAATTAAACTTAGAATGGGGAATTATTATTATTTATTTAATTTATTCCCTATAAATAAGAATAAGATAGTATTTAGCAATTACTATGGAAAAGGTTACGGAGATAATGGAAAATATATTTGTAATGAAATAATAGAAAATAAATATAATTATGAATTAATATGGTTAACTAATAAAAGTATAATAGACAAGGCTAATTTTCCTAAACAAGTTACTCCTGTAAAGTACAAATCATTCAGAGGATTATATGAATTAGCGACAGCTGGAATATGGATTGATAATTGTAGAAAGATGTTTTACCCTCCTAAAAAAAGCAAACAACATTATATTCAAACTTGGCATGGTGGAATTGCTCTTAAACAAATAGAAAAAGATGTAGAAAACAAATTATCTGAAGGTTATATAATATCAGCTAAAGAAGACTCCAAAATAGCAGATACATTTATTTCAAATAGTGAATTTTGTACTGATATGTATAGAAATTCTTTTTGGTATAATGGGGTTATAAAAGAGTTTGGTAGTCCAAGATGTGATATATTATTAGAAAAAACAGAGAAGATAAATGAAAAAATAAAAGACTATTTTAAGATAGATAATAATAATAAAATACTAATATATGCTCCTACTTTTAGAGCAGATGGCAATTTAGATGTATATGATGTGAATTTTAATGAACTATTAAATTCCTTGGAAAAGAAGTTTTTAGGAAAGTGGACTATATTAGTAAGATTACATCCTAATTTATCAAATAAATCGAATTTCATAAAATATGATAAAAATATAATAAATGCTTCTCAATACGATGATATGTACGAATTATTAGCAGCTAGTGATATATTATTAACTGACTATTCGAGTACTATGTTTGAATTTGCAATAACTTACAAGCCAGTTATTTTATACACAAAGGATATTGAAGAATATAAAAAAGATAGGAATTTTTATTTTGATATATATTCATTACCTTTCCCTATAGCAGAAAACAATAGCTATTTATTAGAAGAAATTGAAAACTTTCAATTAGAAGAATATAAAAGTAAAATAAAAAATTTTTTTAAAGATATAGGAATGTTAGAAAAAGGTACAGCATCCCAAAATGTAGTAGAGTATATAAGAAAGGAGATTTAACCAATGAAAAAAGTTATTACTTATGGAACTTATGATTTATTTCATAAAGGACATTATAGACTGTTGAAAAGAGCTAAGGAATTAGGTGATTATTTAATAGTTGGAGTTACTACTGATAATTATGATGATAGTAGAGGAAAATTAAACGTACAAGAAAGTTTGATGAAACGTATTGAAAATATAAGAAATAGTGGTCTTGCCGATGAGATAATAATAGAAGAATATGAAGGGCAAAAGATAAACGACATTCAAAAATATGATATTGATATATTTGCCATTGGATCAGATTGGTTAGGAAAGTTCGACTATTTAAAAGAATATTGCGAAGTTGTTTATTTAGAAAGAACTAAGGGTGTATCTAGCACTGAATTAAGGGCTCAAAACAATGGAATACTTAATTTAGGAGTAGTTGGATATGGAAGAATAGCAAATAGGTTTATACAGGAATCAAAATTTGTAAGTGGAGTAAATGTAGAAGGGGCCTTTGGAAGAAATGAAGATTCTTTAAAAAAGTTTATTGAAAGGCATGAATTGAAATTTTATTCAACTAACTATGAAGAATTTTTAAAAAATGTAAATGCAGTTTATATAGCTACTCCACACTTAACACACTATGAATACGCAAAAAAAGCCATTCAAAATGGTGTTCATGTGTTGTGTGAAAAACCTATAGTTCTAGATGCAAATCAAGCAAAGGAATTGTATGAATTAGCAAAAGATAAAAACGTGATATTATTAGAAGCAATTAAAACTGCTTATTCACCTGGATTTATAAGATTAAAAAATGTAGCTAAAAGTGGATTAATTGGTAAAATAAAAAATATTGATGCTACTTTCACAAAATTAATAACAGATAAAAATCATTTTGCTGAAGATAAATGTATAGAAAAAGATGGGTTTGGAGAAGTAGAAGTCACTCCAGGGATAGAAGAAAGAATAAGAGAACTAAATTCAAAAAAAGGTGGGGGAAGTATAACAGAACTTGCAACCTATCCTTTATTAGCTATTATAAAATTATTAGGTACTAATATAGAAGATATAGATTTTTTCTCTTATTTTGATAAAAATGATAAAGTAGATATGTTTACAAAAGTAAATTTAAGATATAAGGATGCTATAGCTACTGCGAAAGTTGGCCTAGGAGTGAAATCAGAAGGTGACTTAATTATTTCAGGAACTAAAGGATATATATATGTTCCTTCTCCATGGTGGAAAACTGAGTACTTCGAAATTAGATTTGAAAATTTTAGTAATAATAAAAAGCACTATTATAAATTTGAAGGTGATGGGTTAAGATATGAGATTGCTGAATTTGTTTCTATGATAAATAATAATAGGTTAGAAACCTATAAACTAACTTCTGAAGAATCTATAGCTATAATAAATATAATAGAGAAATTTCTGAAAGGATACAATCTTAAAAAGATATAATATTTTAATATATTAAAATATATAACTAAAGTTTTTTGTAACATATTATAGGAGGAAATATAAATGAAAATTGCAGTAGCAGGAGCAGGATATGTTGGACTTTCAAATGCAGTATTACTTGCAGGCAATAATGAAGTAAATATATTAGATATAGATGAATGGAAAGTAAATTTAATAAATGATAAAAAATCACCTATATTAGATGAAGAAATAGAAGATTATTTAAAACACAAAAAATTAAATCTATTAGCAACAATGGATAAATCAATTTATAAAGATGCTAATTATGTAATAATAGCTACACCTACTAATTATGATTCGGAAAAAAACTATTTTGATACATCATCAGTAGAATCAGTAATAAGTGATGTATTAGAAATAAACCTTGATGCAGTGATGATAATAAAATCTACAGTACCAGTAGGATATACAAAGGAAGTAAAGGAAAAGT
>NZ_JBQDAA010000162.1:0-5468 GCF_052089545.1 Tissierella sp.
ATAATCATTAGTTCGTCTCCTTTATAATATAAAAATTTGTTTCAAATTTTATTTAAACCTAATATAATTTTAAAGCTAAGAAAATTAGCACATAGCATCCAGCATATCTACACGTATTTGATGGCGACCCCCTGAATATTCAGCACTAAGAAAAGTTTTTGTGATTTTTTTAGCCAAACGATCCCCTACTATTCCAGAACCTAGCGTTATCAGCGAAGCATTATTATGGTCTCTAGTCATTTTTGCAGAGTGTTCATCTGAAATTTCTGCAGTTATAATGCCTTTTATTTTAGACGCTGCCATGAACGAACCTGCACCTGTTTCATCGAACAAAATACCTGTAGATCCTTCATTATCTTTAATGGATTTGGTTACAGCTAAACTTGATTCAACAAAATCTTCAGCACCCTCTGGAGTAGTATCTATCACTTCCAAATCATTTATTTCTTTATTAATATAAGTTTTAATAACATTTTTTAATTCTAAACCCGCTTTATCTGAACCTAAAAATACTTTCACAATATATCGCTCCATTCTAATTAGTTAATTACTTTCGTAAATCTTTCAATTTCTTCTTTTTTAGTAGAAAACAATTTATTATCTGTTATCAATGTTGTTTTTTCATTTAATTTATAGAAACCGTAAAAATCTTCTTTAGCAACTTTACTATGATCAGCAACAAAGTACTTTTTTTGAGCGTTATCTAAGATTATGCTTTGTGTGGTTCCTTCTTCTTCGTTCGACGTAAATGCCATGTTTCGATTAATACCATTTACTCCTATAAATGCTTTTTTCACTCGTAGATCAGAAAGTGCCCGATTGGCTATACTTCCTACAAAAGCTCCTGTCCGTTCTCTATAACTTCCTCCTATCAGTATCAAATCATGTATATCTATTTTTTTAAACTTATTAAAAACATGGATAGAGTTCGTTATGATTCGCATAGGAACCACTTCGAGATAATCGCAAACTAATTCTATAGTTGTACCTGGTCCTAAAAATATCGTATCATCAGATTCAATTAAAGAAGCGATAATTTTTGCTATATACATTTTTTCAGAAATATTTATCTCTTGCTTCTCTGAATGAGAAAGTTCTTTCTCTGATAAATTTTCTGGGAGTTTAGCGCCTCCATGAACTCGTTGGATAAGTCCTTCTTCTTCTAAAGATTTAAGATCGCGACGAATTGTCATTTCTGTTACATCAAGTTCAGTAGTTAAATCTGATACACCTATAATTCCATGCGTGTTAACTAGTTTTTGAATAGTTTCTAACCTTTGATCTTTTAACAGTATAAAAACCTCCTTTAACAAATTGTTTGTTTTTGTTTGCAATTGTTTCTTTAGTAAATTTATCATTATAAATAATACATGTCAACTATATATTTATTTTATTTTTGTAGTTGACAATGCTATTCACCAGTGATATTCTAATCTTAACAAAAACAAACAAATAAGAAAAAAATAAAACATTTTCTTATAATAATTAGGAGGAAAGCTACATGGATAGAAAAGAAGCGAATATGATAGGTTTTGAGATTGTAGCTCACGCAGGAGATGCACGTTCTAACTTATTAGAAGCAATTGAGGCTGCCGAGAAAGGGGACTTTGAAAAAGCTGAAGCTTTAGTTGCTGAAGCAGATGAGAGTATAAATGACGCTCATAATACTCAAACTTCAATGTTATCTCAAGAAGCTGCAGGAGACGAAATAGAAGTTGGCTTTATAATGGTACACGGTCAAGATCATCTAATGACCACATTACTTTTACGTGATATTGTAAAACATCTAATAAAGCTCTATAAGAAAGGATGATATAAATGAATAATTTAATAGCTCAAATTGAGAAAATGAAACCGTTTTTCGAAAAGGTTTCCAGAAACAAGTATTTAAGATCCGTCAGAGATGGTTTTATCGCTGCTATGCCGGTAGTTTTATTTTCAAGTGTTTTCATGTTACTAGCTTATGTACCGAATATTTTTGGGTTCTATTGGAGTGAAAGCATCGAAGCTATTATCATAAAGCCATATAACTATTCAATGGGAATACTCGGTTTATTAGTTGCTGGAACCACTGCGAAGTCATTAACTGATTCTTTCAATAGGGACTTACCTAAGAATAATCAAATAAATAATATTTCTACAATGTTAGCTGCTATAGTTGGATTCTTATTGCTTTCTTCAGATCCAATTGTGGGTGGGTTTGCTAGTGGTTATTTAGGTAGTACTGGTCTATTATCAGCTTTTGTATCAGCTTTCGTTGTAGTAAATATTTATAATATTTTTATAAAAAACAATATTACTATAAAAATGCCTAAAGAAGTTCCACCCAACATTTCTCAAACATTTAAAGATTTACTTCCATTCGCTGCATCGTCTTTATTATTGTTAATTGTAGATATTGTTATTAGAAGCATTGTCGGAATAAATTTTGCTCAAGCAGTTATTCAAATGTTTCAGCCACTATTCACAGCTGCAGATGGCTATTTGGGATTAGCTCTGATTTATGGAGCTATGTCATTTTTCTGGTTTATTGGAATTCATGGTCCTTCTATTGTAGAACCTGCAATTTCAGCTATTATTTACCTGAATTTAGATGCCAATTTAAGGTTGTTTCAAGCTGGCGAACATGCTTCCCATGTTCTAACGCCTGGCGCTCAGCACTTTGTCGCTACTTTAGGAGGTACTGGTGCAACATTTGTTGTTCCTTTTATGTTTATGTTGATGGCTAAATCTAAACAAAATAAGGCAATTGGAAAAGCTTCATTTGTTCCAACATCGTTTGGAGTGAACGAGCCAATACTGTTTGGAGCGCCTATAGTTCTCAATCCGGTATTCTTCATTCCCTTCATGATAGCTCCAATTGCGAACATCTGGTTATTTAAAGTTTTTGTAGATATTCTTAAGATGAACAGTATTTTATACTTCTTGCCCTGGACTACTCCCGGCCCAATTGGCTTGGTTCTAGGTACAGGTTTTGCTCCTTTAGCCTTTTTGCTAGCTATTTTACTTTTAGCAATGGACGTTTTAATTTATTACCCATTCTTTAAGGTTTACGATGAGCAAATGTTTGAAAAAGAGAATAAGATTGTAGCAGAAGAAGCACAAAAAGAAAACACACCTAAAAAGAGCGTCGATGATTTAGTTTACGCTATGAATGAAAAAGAAGATAATGACGAAAAAAATGTCTTAGTTTTGTGTGCCGGTGGCGGGACAAGTGGTCTGTTAGCAAATGCGCTATCCAAAGCTGCTAAAGAATATAACGTCCCAATCAATTCTGCTGCAGGATCATACGGGGCTCACTATGATATCATGAAAGACTATGATTTAATTATACTCGCTCCACAAGTTGCTTCTAATTATGCAGATATTAAAAAAGACGCAGATAGATTAGGAATTAAATTAGTCAAAACTAAAGGAAAAGAGTATATATCTCTTACCAACGATCCAAAGGGTTCTTTAAACTTTGTTTTAGATATATTAAATGAAGAACAAGATCATGTAAGTAATGATCCGACACTATCTCAGGAGGGAATTTAATGTTGAAACTACCAGAAAACTTCATATTTGGAGGAGCAACCGCTGCTTATCAAGCTGAAGGTGCTGTTGATAAAGATGGAAAGGGAAGAGTAGCATGGGATACTTTCTTAGAAGAAAACTACTGGTATAGTGCAGAACCAGCAAGTGACTTTTATAATCGTTACCCAGTTGATTTAAAGTTGGCAGAAGAATTTGGTGTCAACGGAATCAGAATATCAATTGCCTGGTCACGTATTTTTCCAAAGGGCCATGGTAAAGTCAATAAGAAAGGCGTAGAATTTTATCACAACGTTATTGATGAAGCGCATAAGCGGGGTGTTGAGCCTTTTATAACACTACATCACTTTGATACTCCTGAAGCTTTGCATAAAAATGGAGACTTTTTAAATCGACAAAACATTGAATATTTTGTCGAATATGCTAAGTTTTGTTTTGAAGAATATGGTGACAAAGTCAATTACTGGACTACATTTAATGAAATTGGTCCAATCGGAGATGGACAATATCTTGCTGGTAAATTTCCACCAGGTATCAAATACGATTTCAGTAAAGTATTCCAGTCTCACCATAATATGATGTTAGCACATGCTAAAACTGTAAAATTATTTAAACAAAATAATTATCCAGGTGAAATCGGTGTTGTTCATGCTTTGCAAACAAAATACCCATATGATAAAGAAAATCCTGCAGACGTACGCGCCGCAGAACTTGAGGATATTATTCAAAATAAATTTATTTTAGACGCTACCTATAATGGTTCTTATTCTCAAAGAACTATGGATGGTGTAAATCATATTTTTGAAGCTAACGGAGGTTCATTAGATTTACGAGATGAAGATATGAAAATCCTCAACGAAGCAAAAGATTTAAATGATTTCTTGGGTATTAACCATTATATGAGTGACTGGATGCGAGCATATGATGGAGAAACAGAAATATTCCATAATAGTACAGGAGACGAAGGTACATCAGCTTACCGAATTAAAGGAGTAGGCGAAAAAGTTTTCGATGTCGATGTTCCTCGTACCGATTGGGATTGGATGATTTACCCCCAAGGTTTATATGATCAACTTATCCGCGTTAAAGAAGAATACCCTAATTACAAGAAGATTTATATAACTGAAAACGGTCTAGGGTATAAAGATGAAATTAAAGATGGTAAAGTTGATGATCAACCTAGAATTGATTATATTAAGGACTATCTAACAGCTGTCCATAAAGCAATTCAGGATGGAGTCAATGTACAAGGTTACTTTGTTTGGTCATTAATGGACGTCTTTTCATGGTCGAATGGTTATAATAAGCGTTATGGTTTATTCTATGTCGACTTTGACACTCAAGAAAGAACCCCTAAAAAGAGTGCATATTGGTATAAAGAATTAGCAGAATCTAAAGAAATTAAATAGCAACTAAATGGGATAGTACTTTATTGTGAAAGTACTATCCCTGACTATTAAAGGAGAGAGTTTATTTAATGATACACAAAAGCGTATTTAATGAGAAATTTTTATTCGGCAGTGCATCTGCCGCTTATCATTTTGAAGGTGCTTATGATAAAGACGGAAAAGGTATTGCTGTAGAAGATGTCATACCTCACTCACCTGAAGATGGGCGTACGAAGAAACCTGGACCAGGAAATTTGAAACATAGAGCAGTTGAGTTTTACAATCGCTACAAAGAAGATGTTAAATTATTTGGAGAATTAGGATTACGAGCTTTACGCACCTCTATAGCTTGGACAAGAATTTATCCAAATGGTATTGAAGAAGAGCCTAACGAGGCAGGATTACAGTTCTATGATGATTTATTCGATGAATTGTTATCACAAGGTATAGAACCAGTTATTACAATAACTCATACAGGTGAAATGCCACTATATTTAGCTGATAATTATAATGGTTTTGCTAATAAAGAGACGATTAAATATTATT
>NZ_JBQDAA010000163.1:0-5370 GCF_052089545.1 Tissierella sp.
TATCAGCCATCATATTACTACCGTCTTTTATATTTGCAGTCTCTCGGAAAGGACTGTCAGTTCCAGATACGTCATGATGGTCACGACCTAACATTACAGGTCCTATTTCTCCATTTCTAACCATTTCATTAAATTTAAGAGCTATTTCTAGTCTTCCACCAGCATCTTGATAAAGTATTCTAGCTTTTGTACCTACAACTAATGCGTTTTCTTCAGCATCTCTTATCCAGTTATAGTTATCTCTATCTTGACCTCTTCTATCTGGGTCTATACAATCCATAGCTGCCTGATCTGTTTTGTGTAAGTCTTCCTCTTTACCACTTAAACAAACCCATCTAAAAGGTCCATATCCATAATCAAAAAGCATAGGTCCCATTATATCCTCTACATATGAAGGGAATATAAATCCTTCACTATCATCTATACCATTTTTAGAGATTTCCATCTCTCCAGCATCATAAACTGCCTTCAAGAAACTATTCCCATAGTCAAAGAAATAAGTTCCCCTATCTACTAATTTTTTTATTATATGGAAATGATGTTTTAAACTCTCGTCTACTAATTTTATAAACTTCTTTTTATCTTCAGCTAACATTTTAGTTCTTTCTTCAAAAGTAAGTCCTTGTGGACAATATCCTCCATCATAAGCAGCATGACAAGAAGTTTGATCTGAAAGAAGTTCAATATGAACATCATTTTCTACAGCATACTCAAGTAAATCTACAATATTACCATGATAAGCTAGGGCAGTAGGACGTTTTTCATCCATAGCTTTTTGGGCATCTTTGAAAAGTTCACCTAAATCTTCATAAGACTCATCTATCCAACCTTGTTCAAGTCTTGTATTTATACGAGACTCATCTACTTCTGCTATAACTCCAACTCCACCAGCAATCTTTGTAGCCTTACCTTGTGCACCACTCATACCACCAAGACCAGAACTCACAAACATGTGACCAGTTAAGTCTTTATCTTCATCAATACCAAGCTTCATTCTACCTGCATTAAGTATGGTATTAAAGGTACCATGCACAATACCTTGAGGTCCTATATACATCCATCCACCAGCAGTCATTTGTCCATAGTTAGCAACTCCCATAGCTTGCGCTTTTATCCAGTGTTTTTGATCATCAAACTCACCAACCATAAGAGCATTAGTTATTATAACTCTAGGACTAGTTTTTGAAGACTTAAATAATCCAAGAGGATGACCTGATTCCATTACTAAAGTTTGTTCATCTGTCAGTTCCTCTAAATACTTCATAGTTAAATGATATTGCATCCAGTTTTGAAAAACTTGACCCGTTTCTCCATAAGTTACAAGCTCATAAGGATAAAGAGCAACATCAAAGTCTAAGTTATTATCTATCATAACTTGAAAAGCTTTACCTTCCATACACTTTCCTTTGTACTCATCTAGTGGTTTACCATAAAGATTTCCCTTTGGTCTAAACCTATATCCATAAATTCTTCCACGAGTTAAAAGCTCATCCAAAAATTCAGGAGCTATTTCCTCATGCAGTTCTTCCGGGATATATCTTAGAGCATTTTTAAGTGCTAATTCTATTTCTCTTTTAGTAAGAGTAAGTTCTCTCCTTGGAGCTCTTCTTACATGTCTTTCAAATTCAGGATATTCTGGAAGGAAATTATCCATTTTGATTTCCATAGCCTTACTAACTTCATTATTATAATTCATGTTTTTACCCCCTATTATTTTCTTTATTCCAAACTACCTTACCATCTTTGATAACCTTATCAGTATGGTTTATACCAAAGTGATATATCATATATTCTAAGTTTGGTGTATCAAATATTGATATATCTGCTCTTTTACCTTTTTGCAGTGAGCCTTTTTCATTTTCTACATCTAGTGCTGCAGCTGCATTTATAGTAACTGAAGTTATAACTTCAGCTGGTGTCATTTTTAAAGTTAGAGAACCTAGAGTCATCATAAATTGTAAGTTTTCACTAGGACAGCTTCCTGGGTTATAGTCTGTAGAAATAGCAACAGGAACGTTCTTTTCTATCATCTTTCTAGCAGGTGCTATAGTTCCTTTTTGAAGATTGAAGCTTGTTCCAGGAAGAAGTACTGCTATAGTTCCACTTTTAGCCATATCATCTATACCTTGATCTGATGCTGCCATAAGGTGTTCTGCTGATATACATCCAACTTCTGCTGCAAGTTCTGCACCACCTAAAGATACTATTTCATCTGCATGCATCTTTGGTATAAGCCCTTGTTCTTTTCCTGCAAGAAGTATTTTTCTAGATTGATCGACTGTAAATACTCCCTCTTCACAAAACACATCGTTAAACTTAACATTTGTCTTTTCAATAACCTTAGGCATCATTTCATTTATCAATACATCTACAAATTCATCTGATCTTCCTTCATACTCTTCTGGAACAGCATGCGCCCCCATAAAAGTTGAAATTATATCTGAAGGATAATCTTCATTTAACTTTTCAGAAACTTCTATTTGCCTAAGTTCTGTATCAAAATCTCCTATACCATAACCAGATTTAGACTCTACAGTAGTTACACCAAAAGAAAGCATAGTTTTCAAGCTTTTTTCTGCTCTTTTATAAAGATCATCAAAACTTGCTTCTCTTGTAGCTTCAACTGTAGAATGTATTCCGCCACCTGATGCTAGAATATCTAAATAATCTACTCCTTCAAGTTTTAATTTAAACTCATGCTCTCTGCTACCACCATGAACTAAGTGAGTATGAGAGTCTATAAGTCCTGGTGTTACAGTTTTGCCTTTTCCGTCTATTACTTCTGTACTTGCATCTACCTCAATACTTTCTGGAAGTTCGCCTTCTCCAACATATATTATTTCTTTATCTTTAACTGCAACTACTCCATTTTTTATAAGCCCAATTTCACCTTGTTCTTTTCCTTTTCTTGCCCTATTTTCACCTTTTAAAGTAATTAAATTATCTATATTTTTAATAACAAGTGTTGCTTTCATATTACTCCCCTTTCTAGTTGCTTTTTATAGTCACACTTTATGGGTATTATACCCAATTACAATAATTTTAACTATATAGTATCTATTATGAATCACATACTATAATAGTATGCAACTTATATGCCAATCCTTTTCCGACATAAATGGCATAAATATGCACTTTAACTTATAAAAAAACATAGTCTAATATAGATGTGTTGGAAAATACAACACTTTTATTTAACTTTGTCTAAAACAAGAACTTTGTTTTTTATACATTGTGTTGTATTTTCCAACACTTTCTTAATTTTCTTTTATAATATCGAGCTTTTTCATTCTATATATTAAGCTTTGTCTTGTTATATTTAATTTTCTAGCTGATTTTGCAACATTCCAGTGGTTTTTATTTAAAGTTTCAAGAATATATTCCCTCTCTATTTTCTCAAGTCTTTCATCTAAAGGTTCCCTTAATTCCATATCTAAGCTATCTTCTTCTCTTTGTCTTTGCATGTTTTCTAATATATACTCAGGTATATGTTCATATTTTAAATATTCTTCATCTTTTGATCTAACCATAGTATTTTCTATAAAATGTTCTAATTCTCTAACATTCCCCATCCACTTATGCCTTTTTATTATATTTTTTAATCTATCTGATAGTCCTAAAACTTCCTTACCCATAAGTAAATTATTTCTTTTTATATAATGTTCTGATAGAAAATATATATCAGCAGCTCTTTTTCTTAAAGGTGGTATATTTAAATTATATCCTCCTATTCTATAGTATAAGTCCTCTCTAAGCTTTTTATCTTTTATAAGTTTATGTGGCTCTTCGTTCATAGCACTTATTACCCTACATTTTATAGGAACAGTATCTTTTCCTCCAACTTTTCTAACTTGTCTTTCTTGTAAGACCCTTAAAAGTTTTGTTTGCATATTTATAGGCATAGAATTTAATTCATCTAAAAAGATTGTTCCTTCACCCGCCTCAAGGAAAAGCCCTTGAGAATCTGTAGCTCCTGTAAAGGCTCCCTTTACTGTACCAAACAATATACTTTCAAGTAAGTTTTCTGGTATGGCTGAACAGTTTATTCCAATAAAGGGCGATTCTTTTCTTTTAGAATAGTTATGTATACTTTGGGCAAACATTTCTTTTCCAGTACCAGTCTCTCCTATTATCAAAACATTATTATCAAGCCAAGATATAGTTTTAGCCTCATCTATTACATTTTTCATAAGTAAACTTTCCCCAATTATATCTGAAAATGTAAACCTCGTCCCATTTTTACCTATGCTTTCTTTTGAAACTTTGTCTATAGACTCTTTCTTTAGTTCTATAATTTCCGATAAGAGTGACTGGAGTTTATATTCATTTTTACTTATTGAATAGACCCCTATAGTTTTCCCCTTATAAATAACAGGATATGTACTATATGATTTATATATAGGATGACCATCATTAAATGCGTGAGCTTTATATTTATTTACTATAGGAATTCCGCTTTTAAATACTTTCATATGTTCAGATTTCGCCTCATCATTATATCCATAAGCATCCCATATGTATTTTCCAATCATATCTTTAGCATTTCTCTTTTCAAGTTCTTCCATAGCTTTATTATATACTACTACCTTCCCATCACTATCACTTATAAGGACGCCATCATACAAATTTTCAAGTACCCGTTCTAAGAAATATAGTCTCTTGTTTTTTTCATTATAGTCACTCATCTTATCACCTCTATTATAAATATATTATATGACAATAGCTATAGGTAGAATAATGCCTTTACCTGTCTATTGTAATTTTTTCTTTTTATCTGAAATTTTTTCTTTTATTGTAAGGTACTTAATTGTTCCAATATTTAGTAGTATAGATGCTGTAATATAAAGATAAAGTCCTGTCCCACCTGCATTTACTGTATTACCAGTTTCATCTATACTGATTGATCCAAGTAGTGATGCCCCTAAGGCTATAGCTAAAATGCTAGATGCCTTGCCTCCAATTTTGTGCATCCTTTCATCCTTTAAAAGCTTGTACATTGGATATATATAAAAAACTAAAAATATGTATCCTTTTTGCTCAAATCCTGATAACTTGATTTCTTTCATATCTACCCAGGTCATAAATAAAGATAATATTGCTAGAAGAGTAGAAAAAAATATAAATTTTCCACCTAAACTCCACTCTTTAAATTTGAATTTCATAATAATTGCTCCTTTCATTAGAATAAATATCTTAAAAGATATTTGTTCATACTTACTATATTATCATATTTTCAATCATTTTTAATACTATAAATTTCCGAATGTTTTTATTTAAGAAGTTTGATTTTATTATTTGTTGAATTGTTTTAGTTTATATAATATTATGTATAGATAGTTGCAGAATGTGATTTTTAAAAATATCTGTGTT
>NZ_JBQDAA010000164.1:0-5364 GCF_052089545.1 Tissierella sp.
AGTTTCTTTTCTTTTACTTAGAAATTATCTCTTGACATATTACCAGATTGCTTTTTCTTTTGTTAATTAATATAAGTATATCCGTCCTATATTTTTCTTTTCCCATGATCTTAAGGTTTAATATAACCCCATCCTTCATGCTGTTTTCTAGTAAGTTCCCCTACACCTGATTTAACTATAGTAGCTTCGTGTACAAAATCTTTTTTTGTAAGATATAAAACCCTAAGCGTATTGTTGCATAGTGCTATTTTTACACCCTTTTCTAAAAGAAGATCTATAGCTTCTTTGTTTTCTTCCTTATCTTTCATAAAAGGTTTTACCCCGCTAGAGTTTGCTAAAAGTTCAACTTCTACCTCTTCTCCTTCAGTTTCCATATCGTGCAAAAGATTCATTATCCCTCTATAAACAACTCCTACTCTTCCCTCATCATCTAAATGAAAAATAACCTTATACATCTACTATCATCCTTTCATATGTTCATTGTAATATATTTACCCATATATAAAAATATAGAACAGATATGAAAACTCTGCTCTATATTCTTATATACCTTTTATTTAATTATAATACTAATTTTATAAATAATAAACAGTATTTATTTTAAAATATATCCTTCTTACTAATTTTAGAAAGTAATATCATATGTTTATTTTGTTTGTCCTATGAACTTAGATCCTAAAATATCTTCAAGAGCGTTTATAATTTCCATATCTTCTCCCACATAAAGAACAACCATATTTTCCTTTTTAAAATAATGGGGTGGATAAATCCAATCCATAGTAATTCCTTTTTCATTATTGGAATAGGTAAATCCATCTTCAGATAAATTAGATATATCTGCTTCCATTTTTTCATTATCCTCATATAGGTAAATATATATATGATCACCTTTAATCTTTATCCACTTAGGTTTTCCACGAAGAATATGATCTTCTAAATTATTTCCATCTTTTTCTTCTACATTAAAGTCTCTATCTTCAAGATTTTTTATCAGCATTTTATACTGATTTTCTTCAATTGGTTCTTTATATCCATTGTATGAATCGTCTTTTGTACACCCATATTGTGATATCGTAATAAAAACCAATAAAATAAATAACACTATTTTTTTCATATAGATAACCTCCTAGAATATAGATTTCTTATTCTTATTTTAATTAAACTTTCCATCCATTATATCCATATTATCAATATATTCTCCTTCTACTGCTGGAACATAATATGCCCCATATGTTTTCAGACCATTGTCTTCTTGAATTTCATTTAACTCTACATAGAAAAGATAATAAGGCACAAAGTTTTCTTCATACTGCCCCCTATAAACAAGCTCAACTTTTTTAATATATTCTTGACCTGGAAAGTCTTTTGGAACATTTGTTATATATTTATTGTCTATTAAAAGTTTTTCGGCTTCTTTTGATGAGATTATAGGATAGTTTCCAATTTTTTGAGATAAATTCGGTTTATTTATTGTAAAATTGCCCAATTTATCTTCTTCATCAAAGAAAAACTCAGTGTAATTTAAATTATAGTTAATAATTTTATCTTCTAAACTACCTTTCCCATCAAAAAAGCTTATATGGAATCTCTGCTCTCCATCATAAGTATAATCTCCTCCATATATATTGATAGTTGCTTCTCCCATCTCTAGTAAGTTTTTATATTCTTCACTCACATATTGAGCTGTTTTATATACATCTTCATAGGTTGAATCGTAATCAATATAATAGTTTTTAAGAAGTGGATCTTTTGCTTTGAATTTAATCATAGTTGATAAATCATTATAAACTGTAATTTCATATTTTTCATTTTCACCATAAATTTGATTTATATTAAAAAATTCATCGGTAAGTTCTCCACCAGTTAATTCAAGTTTTTCAGTTATTTCTTTTATTTCTTCTTCACTTGGATAATCATCTCTTATTTCAATTTCTTTGGGATTTATTTTTAATAACCTTATAGTTTCATCTAATCTTTTTCTCATAGCTTCTATATCCGGATTTTCCAGTATTCCTCTTTCATTATATTCTAGCTTGTTTTTAAATACCGGAAGAGTTGATATCTCAACATTTTCATTCCAAGGATTTTCATTTACAAGTTCTTTAATATCATAAGCCATTAAACCTTCAAAACCTGATCCTTCAGGATTAAATGAACCTATAGATATTTTAGGCAGTTCTTCATCCCCGATTGGTTTTTCTTCTATAATTGGTGGATTTATTTCTTCAATGATTTGTTCCTTGTTTATATAATCTTTTAACACACCTGGTAAAATCATAAATAAAACAATAGCTGCTATTGGTATTAAAACCTTCATAAAAGAAAACTTGTTTTGACAAGTATATTCTTCTATATGGGCTTCTTCAATAATCTTTTCATCTATATCATTTAAACTTTCAAATAATTTATTAGATTTCATAAATAAATCTCCTCCTGTTCAAGATAAGTTTTAAGCTTTTTTCTTGTTCTGAAAAGGATAGATTTTACTTTACTTTCGCTTGCTCCCATCTTTTTAGCAATATCTTTAATAGAATCAACATACCAGTATCTTCTTACAAATATTATCCTATCTTCCTTTTTTAAAGTCCATAGAAATTGATTTAATTTCTTAGTTATCAATTTGGATTCTATTTCACTTTCAATACTACTTTTGCTAGGAATCATATTTTCCAATTCATTTAATACAATTTCAGCTTCGCCTGAACCCCTTTTCTTAGCTCTTTTTTTGTTATAACGATTTATTGAGAGATTTCTTGTTATTTTACCTAAGTAGGCAGAAAATATATCTGGTTTATCATCTGGAATAGAGTTCCAAGCATTAAAAAATGTATCATTGACACACTCCTTGCTATCTTCTATATTAGATAAAATATTATATGATATCTTCCTGCAATAAGATCCATATTTCTTATCTGTTTCTGAAATTGCACTTTCACTACGATTCCAATATAAATTTATAAGTTCGGTATCTTTCAAATCATCAACTCCTTTTCCTATCCTTATATATAAGGACAAGAAAATTTAAGTTTGGTTGCATTAATTATAGATTTTTATAAAGTAAATGTGTAGATTAGAATCAACTTATAAAACCTTGTAATATTTAATTCTTTAAAGTTCATAAATCAATCATCCCCCTATATCCCATTATATTGTTAATTATAATTATACTACATATAATATTTAAAGTTTCTATATTCCTCTTTTTAAAAATATCTTTTCCGGGTATATTTAAATTAGATGAGCTTAAAAATTTAAGGAGGATTTTATGAGTAAAAAATTAATTCCATTAATTTTAATTATTGTATTAGCTTTAAGTGTTGGCTGTGTAAATGAAAACACAAATAACCCAACAACAGGGGATCCTTCTCCTCCATCTAGTGAAGATGATAAAGAAGATGAAAATACCGAAGATCAAAATGACAAAAATGAAGATAAGGATAAAGAGAATGATCAAGATAATAACAAAGATGAAGAAAACAATGATGAAGATGAGAATAAAGATGATGATAACTTAGAATCTATAGACTTTAGTAAATATCTTAATGCTAGATTTGGGTATTCTATAAAGCATCCATCATCATGGGAATATCGAGAAGCAGATAATTCTGATGGTATAACCTTTTTTCTAGATAATGATGATATAGATATAAGAGTCTATGGATTACATTATATGGAAGATGTATCTGATCCATATATAAATGAACAGGAAAAAGATTTACAGCGTTCCAAAAAAACTTTAGATTCTGGAGTTGACGTAACAATTCTTAAAGGTCAAACAGAAGAAGGATATCACCTAGAAATGGTTTATCTTGATGATGAAGATATAGAGTACCACTTCTTATCAAAAACTTCTCAAAAATTTTACGATGAAAATAAAGATTTAATAGAAAAAATGATATATTCATTTGATCCTAAATAATAATCTTTAAGGGTAAAAATCATATAAAAGACCATGCAAAAGAATTAATTCTTTTGCATGGTCTTTTATATAAGATTATTTATTTTAAATTTAAGCTCTAAAATCTAAATATAATAATTTATCATAATCTAATCAAAATAAAATAGTTCTTCAAACTTTTTATTTAGTGCTATGGATAATATCAAAGCTAATTTTGCAGTAGGATTAAATTTACCTCTTTCAATAGAGCTTATAGTATTTCTAGATACACCAATCATATCAGCAAGTTTTTGTTGAGATAAATTAGCTTCATTTCTAATTTCCTTTAACCTATTTTTTAATACTAAAGATTCCATAGGTCAGCCATCCATAATAAGGAAGATCCAAATATCAATAATAAACCCCCGAAAGCAGATATTAAATCTGTTTTTTCTTTATTAGCAAAATATTTTCCTAAATGTTGAAAGCCTATATATGATCCATATATAATTAATAAATGACTAATGTTTTTATCATTCATATAATTTATAATAATAATTACAAATATAACTATACCAGAAGCTGCTAAACCCCATTGATTTCCTTTTAAGTTTTTGTTATTTTTCGCTTCATCATTAATTAAATTTTCTCTTTTAGCTTTTTCTAGAACTTCATCTCTATTCATTGAATATCCCTCCATGACAACTATACTTGTATATATTCTACATTTGCATAGTTTACTTGTCAAGTTGTTTTAATATCTTTATTTTGCTTATAAAAACTCGTAATAAATAAATATCCAAACAATAATTGGAAAATAATGATATAATCAGACCCATTTCTCATAAATAGAGAAGCAGGATATGTCAATATTCCATAAATTAAATTGTCATTATATAAATACATAAAAAAATAACTCATTGAGAAATATAAAGATGGTATTACCATTAATAATATTTTAGGTAAATTTATTTTCCAGCTTCCTTCCTTCTTCATTTCATTACTTATATGTTCTAACCCCAATAATAAACCTATTCCTATTTTAATAATCATAGATATTACAAAATAAGATAAACTTAAATTAAATGTTTGTTCTTGATAATTTTTTTGCTTGTATCCTACATGTCCATCTAAATATATTAATACAACTATCAATAATATGTACCCTAAATATTTAAGCCATTTGTTCTTTTTCATAGATATACACTTCCTTTCTCTATTTTCATAAATTTTATAATAATAGATATAATTAATAATATGATAATGGGCTATTCTTTTTTATGTTGTTTATAAACATATATTGCGAAAAAAAACATAAAAAACATCGATACCAATAAGTAGATATGGTATTAAAGAATGTTCTGTAGGTTTAGTGGTTATAAGTAATACTACCAAAATAATCACTATTATAGATAATCACTACGACACTATTTACTAAAGATGTTCATCTAAGTCTCTTAAGGTTGTCATTCCGAATGAAATGAGGA
>NZ_JBQDAA010000165.1:0-5310 GCF_052089545.1 Tissierella sp.
CGCCCTACCTCCACGAATAGATGCTGCAAAATACACTTTCATGACTGTAACCTCCCTAGGTTTTTCATCGTTATTGTAGCATTAATAGGTGATGACACAAAAAGAAAACCACTGATAAATGCTATTAATAAGGGATATTTTAGGTTAAATATCTCCTATTAACATATAAAAAAAGTTCAGACAGTATTTTATAACTGCCTGAACTTAATTATTTTGATTATTAGTTATTTTTGTAAAAAAATCTAAACTAATTGATGAATTCTACTTGAGTTAATTTTACTTTAATTATTTAAATTTACTGTATTAATCAATTCGCCTTTCTGATGATTTCCTTCCAATTCATCTACTCCGATAACCGATTGAACTCGATCCATATTTGTAACTACAACAATAATCGGTGTTTCTTTTCCTTGTCCTTCAATATAATCTAAGTCCATTTTTGCAATTAATGTGTCAGGTCCAACTTTATCCCCTTCTTCAACAAAAACACTAAATCCTTGTCCATTTAAGTCTACGGTATTGATTCCCATATGAACTAGAACTTCTATGCCAGTGTCTGTTTTGATTCCAATGGCATGTTTTGTTGGAAATATTGTTGAAATTGTACCATCTACTGGAGAGAATACTTCACCTTCCAATGATTGGAAAGCAAACCCATCCCCCATCATTTTTGATGAAAATATTTCATCCGAAACATCTTCTAATGGCATATATACTCCATTTGAAACAGAATATAACTCAATTTTATTCACTGTGTTTTCATTATCAGTGTTTGTATCTGAATCACTGCTTTCGACACTAGGGATTAAAACATACGTAATTACATATGATGAGATAAGTGCGATAAGAATTCCTAACACTGCGAATATAAAGTATTCACCTATATAAGCAGGTAAACTAAAAATACTTGATAGAATATAGCCATAAATTCTCACACCGAAAAAACTAATAAAAGCAGATGCTAAAGAACTACCTATTGTAGCTGCAATAAATGCTTTTTTGTATTTTGAAAGTATCCCGAACAATGCTGGTTCAGTGATTCCTAAGAGTCCTGAGACTGCTGAAGATAATACGAGTGATTTCTCTTCTTTTGATCTTACCTTAGTATAAACTGCAGCTGTTGCTCCAGTAATAGCCATGTTAGCCATAAACATCATAGGCATTAACATGTCGTATCCTTGATTAGCAAAGTTTTGTAAAGCAATTAAAACATTCAATAAGGTTAGCTCAGTTAGACTTTGCGAACTTAGTTGATAAGTTCAACCACTGCAAGGGTTGAGAAAGGGAATGCTATTCTTAAAATTCAGATACTTAAACACATAGCTGAGCGAAGTGGTGTGAAGCTAACCATGAGTTTTGGGTGATTATCAAAATGAGTATAGAACGAAACCCAAAAAGTTAGATTATTACATAACTATTTCGAGATTCTATAAATATAATCAGCTATTGATTTGAACTCTATTTGGTTCATTTTCAAAAAACACATATCTCTTAATGGAGAGATCATTAATACGAATCCAACAAATGGTTTTAACGTTTCCAATCTGAACCCATCAATAAATTAAAATAAGCAACAAAGCAAGATAAGAGCTATCTAGCTTTGTTGCTTATTAATCATAATTTTTCCAAATAATTAAACAGTTCATTAAAATCTACTTTTGAAAAATCTGTAACATCAAATTCGAATAGATCACCTAATTGAAATTCATTATACTTTCTATCAGAGATAATTTGTCGAAATTCTTCTTTTGATATGAGCGCATCTGCTTCTAATCGATTCGTCAATATATCTCCATAGTGATATTTATTCATAATTAAACTTAGGAGGCTGAATTTGTACACTTTTTATCCGGTTATTATATATAATTTTCTAGGTGAAAAAGAAAAATATCTCTTTTATCCACCCGATTTTGAATCAATTGCTATAACCTCTGAAAATCTCAAAAAAGGTTTTGAAGATATTAAAAAGAGATTAGAAGTAAAATATTGCCTTTATTCAACTGCTAACATAGTACATCCGTTACTGAGTGACTTTAAAAAACTATGTCAATTTAAGAACGGTCCAACAATAGTATTGAATTTAATAGATGAACTTTTCAATTCACAAGTAACACAAGTTACGGAAGTGGGGATAAGAAATTACCCTACAAACTAGCGGTACCCCACCTAACCATATGAATATAAATAATAATACTTAAATAATTAGCCCGAACCTTTATACTGTCCGGGCTGGTTATAATTTAACTCTATTTAATTACTCCTGAATCTCATCTATTTCAACGATATCTGCCCTATGAATCAACGGCGTCCAATCTTCCTCCCATGCCTTTTCTTGAACATCGTCCCAACTCGCATCATCATCAACTTCAATCACATACTCATACTCTGACGTAACCCACACACGATACCTCTTCACAACAAACACCCTTTCCAATTAAATACATATGCTACAGCTAATCATAGTTTAAGCGGCTATATAACTAATTAGAAGGGTGTTAAATACTTTGCAGCACTACCTTAAGGTTGTTGCAGCAATTGTCATATTAAATAATTAGAAGGATTATCTTTACCTCAAATACTTAAACAATCGACTTTCAATCGGCTCTTTAAACTTCAACTCCATCTCAACGACGCTCTTACTCTTGCCGTCCCCAGTAGGTTTCTCAAGTTGATGAATGGTGTTTACTTTTGGTTGAACTTCACCCAAGTAGTAGAAGTCTAATCCTTCATCGTCGGATTTCTTCACGAAGACATGAATTGCCCAATCTTTTGGATTTTGCATAATTTGAATCTCAGGTGAACTAAGCTTACGGCCGGCTTTACTAACCCAATGCATAGTTGACTCATCCAACAAGGCATCCTCATAAGCAATCTCCGCGCCTTGGAAATCCTCACCTTTATCCAATGTTACAAAGATAACGAATATTTTTCCTTCATCATCACGAACATAACCACCTATGTTCTGGTCTACAATTTGTTCTTTCCAACCTAACAGTCTAATCGTATCTCGGCGGTAGTATTTTTGATACCTTGTTAACGGTGACGACTGGTCGAATTCCTTACTTAATAGCCAAGCTGTTTTTAACACGTCTTTTGCATGATCAGCAAAGTAATCAACTTTCAACGCTTCAATGAATGCTTGCGTGAATTTAATCGTTTCACCCTCAATTTTAATGAGTTCCGCCCCTTTATACGCCATCTTCAAAGTTCCGGTATAAAAGTCTAATGACAACGTTTTGATTACTGAATCTACCGTTCTTTGTGAATAATCCAAGTTAAATTGTTTAAATAATTGAACAATTTCTACTCGTGTCATCATGTATGAATTACTTTCCATTAAGGCTTTCATTAAAACAATTTCATGTTGACGCTTGCCAGGGAGAATTTCTTTCGATAAAAACTTTAACATCTTATTATCTATAACAGAAAGAACTTGATCACTATCTTTCATTTTTTTTAAGAAGTCATGGTAATTATCCGAACGATTCATAATAATTAACGGATCTAATGTATTTGATTCTTTGAAATCCGACAAATTCGGCATACGATTTAAACGTTCTTTTAACTTCGTATAGGCCTTTCTTAGTTCAGCGATTGTATCTAATTTTGCTAGATCAATTGAAGCAAATATCCGATCTTTAGCTACTTGCTCAAAGTTAATGGATGAAAGGCCAGTAATATAACTTGTCTCAAACGTATCCCGGCGTAAATTATCTTTATTCCCAGAGATATCCCCGGACAAGGCCATTGGAATCATGTAATTATTCTTATAATTGCCGATAAAATCAACTATTGTCACAAACTCCTTAGACTTGTGTTTACGTAGGCCTCGTCCCATTTGTTGAATAAAGATAATACTAGATTGGGTATTACGTAACATGACAACTTGATTCACCATAGGAATATCAATCCCTTCGTTGAATATGTCGACAGTAAAGATATACTCAATCTCTCCCGCTTCCAAACGTTGTATCTCATATTCTCGATCCTCAATCGAATGGTCGCCCGTTAAGTGAGAGGATGGAATACCCAAACGATTAAATTGCTCGGCCAATAACTCTGCTTCATTCTTGCGACTACAAAATACTAAACCACGCACTTTATTATGTGATACTCCATAATAATCTAGCTTCTCAATGAGGAATTTCACTCGATCTTCTAGTACAAGATGCTTCAAGTCTGTTACTTCAGAAATGACTTCGCCATCTTTTTCATAATCAGTCACCCCAAAATAATGAAAGGGACTCAATAAGTCCTCCTCTAATGCTTCTTGCAGACGAATCTCATACGCGATATTATAATCAAATAATTCATAAATATTGATTTTATCTGTTCGCTCAGGGGTCGCTGTAACACCTAGTAGAAATTGCGGTTCAAAGTAATTGATTGTCTTAATGTAAGAATTGGCCCCGGCCTTATGGACTTCATCAATGAGTATATAATCAAATTCATCCGGTTCGAATAGTTGGTGGTACTCTAGTTTTGAGATCGTTTGTATCGTCGCAAAAAGGTATTTTGCATTAATGTCTTTTCGATTACCGGATAGTATTCCATAATCTCCGCTACTTCCGCCGATTACTCTTTGAAAAGAACGCATCGCATCTTTTAAGATTTGTTCCCGATGAACAATGAATAACATCTTGTTTGGTCTTGCATTCAATACATCAAAGGCAGCTAAGTACGTTTTACCCGTACCTGTTGCTGAAATGACAAGTCCTCTTTGTTCTCCAGACTCTCGCAAAGCCTTCAAACTAGACAGTGCTGCTTCTTGCATTCGATTAGGTACAATATAGTTTTCTTTCAGTGGCGGATCGTTGATTACCGACAAATCGGTAATCTCTTCAACTATATAATTCTCTCTATACTCTGTTACCCATTCCTGTGTTAGAGGTATCGCTTGTTCCCACTGCTCCTCCAAATGCATCTTCATCTGGTGAATTATTTCTCCATGGTTATAAGAAGTTAATCTCACATTCCATTCGTAGTTGAGCTTCAGTGCGCTCATTGTTAAGTTTGAACTACCTATAATGAAAGAATGATAATCTTGATGCTCAAATAAATAACCTTTCGCATGAAAACCACGTTTTTCAGATAATCTTACTTCCAAGTTGGGTATCTTCATTAATGATTCAAAGACATCGGGATGATTAAATTGTAAGTAAGTCGACGTGATTAGGCGCCCTTTTACTCCTCTTTGGTTTAAATCATTTAAATAAGTCTTAATTGCGTTCAGCCCATCTTGAGTGACAAAAGCAATTGAGAAAATGAATGATACACATTTCTCAGTCTCATCTTGTAAATTATTCAACA
>NZ_JBQDAA010000166.1:0-5236 GCF_052089545.1 Tissierella sp.
AATTTTCTATTCTCTAGCTAAAGTGATATAATGAGAACAGTTACAAGCTAAGATTAAAAAGTAGCGTTTTATTAAGTCAAGTCCATAATCTTGTGTAAAATACTATACAATGCTTTTATCTTTCATAACCAACTCTTTGAGTTGATTATATTAATAAACAAATCTTATATCCAGATCTCATTTCGCGCTCTCAAGGCCACGTTCTCAGCTTCTGCTTTTTCTTCTATCGTTTGAATAAAGTTTGGTTTTCTACTACCTCGTCCATCCACTAAGCCGTCAGGACCAAGTTCTTTGTACTTTTTAACCCATGGATACACATTATTGTAGGACACCTGATATTTTTCAGCAGTTTCCTTATAAGATAAATCAGCTGCTAAGCAGTATTTAACGATTTTAATTTTTTCTTCTTGTGTTGTTTTTTTACCTTTCATCATATACATCTCGGGTTTTGGAGAAAAGCTCCTAGTTTCTTCCCTTTTAGTATGCTTATTTATCCAGTTTTTCACAGTATCTGCTTTTGGTATATTATATTAAACAGCTAGTTGACCTATAGATAATTGATCTTCTAAATATTCTTTAACGACTGATTTCTTAAATGTTTAGTATATTTATTGTTCTTAGATTTAACTTGAATCCCACTAATCCCATGTTCTTAATATCTTAGGGCTTTATCCAAAAAAGAGGTCCAATTAATCAATAAACCATAGGTTTCTTTTATTTCTTTAGAACTGATATCTTTATTCAGACACATCAAAATATATTTTTCGATTTCTTCAGTTGTATGTTTAATATTTGAACGCATTAAAATCCCCCTAAGATAAGATAGTTTTACTTTTTCAAGTGTCTACTTTAGGGGGAGCATATCACAAAATGATCCATCAACACCTTGTATTATAGAAACCTCGTTTCGAGTTACGTTCATTTGTTAAAACTCTATTTGTTAATTTTATTTTTTGGTTAATATTTTTAGACTATAATTCAGCTCCCTTAAGTTTGAAACCATAATATTCAAGCATTAATTCAACAAATAACATGTTAGGCCAAGAAAACCACTCTCTTGTATACTCTTCTGGTCGATCTTTGTGGAATCCCTCATGTAAAGTGTTTTTTCCTGCATCAGTTTCAACCATACGATCTAACATTTCTTTTTTAAACTCCTTATTTTGACTGGTTAGTCCTTTCATTGCTAAGCTCATGTGCCATATATAATCATTCGGAGTATGTGAACTTCCAACACCTGAGGCTGCTTCTCCTGTATAATAAAATGGATTTTCATCGCTTAATAATGTTTTCCTTGTTTCCTGATAAACCAAGTCATTGATATCACAGTATCCAAGATAAGGTGCTGAGATAAGATTGGGAACGTTTGCATCATCCATTAAGGAAGCATTTCCTAATCCATCTACTTCGTAAGCATAAACTTTATTTCCAGCTTTGTTTTCTGTTATTCCGTATTTTTCAATACCTCTTTTAATTTCATTTCGTAATTTCCTTATTCGTTTAATTTTTGCTTCATTTTTTGATATTTTTTTATAAATTTCCTCTAAATATCCTAATACTGCAACTGCAAACATATTTGATGGTACTAAATAATTGTAGATACACCGATCGTCACTTGGTCGAAATCCACTCCATGTCATTCCAGTATATGCAACTGGTGGTCCAAAGCCATTATGAGTTAAAGTATCATTTTCTTGCGTATTATCTCTTTTAAATGTATAAGAAGAATTTTCGTGATTCTGTTCAATTTCCCAAACGTCTAGAATCCTGTCTACACCGGTATGGAAATTTTCATTGAAAGAGCTGGTGTCACCAGTTTCTTTATAATATAGATAAGCTAATTGAACTGAATAAGCTAAAGAATCAATTTCATATTTTCTTTCCCAAATAATGGGTTGCATTTCTGTTTGGTCATTTTGGTGTCCCTTATCATTATCTGTTTTATTAAAAGCATTTGCATATGGATCAATATTAATCATTTGAAAATGACGTTCGATTAATCCTTTTATAATTGAACGAATTTCCTCACTCTCATTTGCTAAGAATAAATAGGGTCTAACTTGTGCAGTTGAATCTCTTAACCACATCGCTGGAATATCACCAGTTAATACAAATGTTGTGTCATCATCTAATACTTTTATTGTGTTTTGCAGTGTATCTAAGAAACTATTATTAAATAAATTTAACCAATCTGGTTGATCTGTGGCTAACTTATTAATTTTTTCCATAAATTTCTTAACAGATGTTGGTATTTTATCTTTCATTATAATTCTCCTTAAATTTTTAATAATCATATGGTTGAATTAATTTAGGTTTATATTTTGCAATATCACCTAGATGATATTGTTTGACTTATTTTTTAATTTTTAAATCTATATTGATAAAGTAGCTAGTTTAATATTCTGAGTAAGTTTCTTTAGCTAAAAGAAGACTACCAATGATGCCGGAATCATTGCCAAGTCCTGTGGATAGGATATAATCTTTAATTGATGATATTTCTAAGTAGTCAGACAAAATATTTTCAAATTTATTATGAATTTTATCAAGCAAATGATTTTGATTCATAACTCCACCACCAAAAATGATACAATCTGGTCTTAATATTGTTGTATAAGTCAATGCAGCATGGGCTAAATAATGCGCTTGAATATCCCATGCTTCATGATCCTGATTTAGTTCTTTAGCAGACTTTCCAAACCTGGCTTCTATAGCAGGCCCTGAGGCCAATCCTTCTAAACAATCTTCATGATAGTCACAGATTCCTTTGTAATTATCTTTTCCATGACGAGGAGGGTAAAAATGTCCCATCTCTGGATGATTTATTCCTCCCAGGAATTTACCATTGATGATTGAACCACCTCCTATTCCAGTCCCTACGGTAATATAAACACAAGAATCTTTCCCTTTAGCTGTCCCTAATTTATATTCAGCTAGTGCTGCAATATTGACGTCCGTTGTCCACCCAATTGGTATATCGTATCTTTTTTTGAAAACACCTAAGAAATCAGTGTTTTTCCAAATTAATTTAGGGGTTGACTTAATATAACCATAGGTATTTGATTGTTTATTTACATCAATAGGGCCAAAAGAACCAATACCAATTGCTTTTAAATCATATTTGTCAAATAACTTGAAAACTTCTTTAAAAGTTTCATCAGGGGTCGTTGTTGGAATACTACGCCTCTCTATAATATTCATGTTATCGTCGCACACTGCAAAAATAAACTTTGTTCCTCCTGCTTCAATTCCACCGTACATTTATAATCACTCCTCTTTAGTATTATAGTATTATTTAAATTATATCTGGGCTAAATCATTAATTCAAATATAGTTGGACTTTTACATAAATTGTTAATCTTGTAAAGTGAAGTAAAAAATTTAAAAACCTTTTGTGATATATCCACACTAATATTTCTACTACAGAAATAAAGAGAGTGACCACAAATGGTCTACACACGTCTTATCAAAGATGAAGTTGGATGGTTAGAAAAATACCATGATATTGGATATAATGAAACACAAATTGCACATAAAATTGGACGATTAAATCAATCAATTTATAAGATCTAGGCCTTCCTAAAGTAAGTAATACAAGACGAATAAGACGAAATGCGGGATAAACAAAAAAACTTTTACAGACAAGTAACTTCAGTATATTAAAAAGTGATTGACTGATGGCTGGGCATCAAATGTTATCAATGGTCGAAATGAAAAGGACAAAGGATGCTTTATGCGAAAACTATATAAACGAACAATAAGGTTGTCATATCAAGGCTAGTCATTATTTTTAGGACTAGTCTTTTCTTATCTGAACTTTTGAGTTGGTCTTAACCCATATTAAAGTATAGTTATGTAAAACTGATAAAAAAGAGGAATACAAATGAAAGTGTTGATCCTATTCGCGCTGAACCAACAGGCACTATATGAGCTTCTGGGGAGCTTAGACAGGTATTCTATGGACGATTACCTCTTCTAATCGTTAGAAAGTCTCCTGAAGTCCATCTTTCACCAATGAACCTTAACTTTTTTTATAGTTTTTTGCTGTTTTTCTAGCTATATTTAAATCTTCTGTTATTAAGTATTCCAGTCTTTCACAGTACTCTTGGCTCGAATATTATATTTACTCGCTAAATAATCAAAGCGATACCCCGTTTCAAAGTGCTTATTACTATCTTAGCTTTGAATTTTTTTGTATATCTATGATTAGTTCGTTGATATTTTATACCTTCTAAACCATGAGTTTGATACTTATGTATATACCCCATAAAAATAGCCCTCTTCAAAGTATTTTTTTTAGTGTCTACTTTGAAGGGAGCATATCAACACAGAGATAGTTTTTATTTAGATTATTTAACAGATAATGGATCCTTTTTATAAACCACTAAAGCTAGTTCTTCTGAACTAAATAAATTAGACTGTGACAGCTAAATAAGTTCCATACCCTGATATTTCTATATCTTTACTACCTGCATCAATGAAAGCTGAGTTCCCTTTGTCTAAACTAATTAAATTATTATCTTCTTTAATTATCAAGGAACCATCAATCACTATGATGGATTCGAAACTTTCTTTGGATACATGATGAATAAAAGTTCCATCAAGTTCTACTTTAGTGGTTACGAAGTGTGAGGATGAAACTAAAAGCTGTTTTGTATGATTTTCATATTCTTCTAAATCACCTTGTGGTTTAAAGTCTGTATTCAATGGAGTTAAAGTAGATACGTCTAATGCTTTATCAACGTGTAGGTCTCTCAAATTTCCATCGGTATCTTTACGGTGATAATCATACACACGATAAGTGATATTTGAATTTTGTTGGACCTCACAAAGCACAATGCCTCTCCCAATTGCATGAATAGTTCCGGACTCGACAAAAACAACATCACCTTTATCTACTTCAACATGATTTAATTTGTCTAAAAAGGATGGGATTAATTTGTTAATTGCCATTTTATTTGTCTCCTATCTTATTAAATGCATAAAGGGCTCCACCAATAAGACCATTATCATCACCAAGTTTTGCTTTAATAACTTTGATATTATCTTCTTGAACTTTAAATACTTTCTCTTTTAAACGACTCTCAATTTCTTCTACAAATCCAGGAATTTTTAAAGCAACTCCACCACCTAATACAATTACATTAGGATCAATTAGCGCAACAATAATACCAAGCATATTCGCAAGATATTCTTTTGCCTCTTCCATAATTAGTGTTTACTGAACAAGTACTAAATT
>NZ_JBQDAA010000167.1:0-5178 GCF_052089545.1 Tissierella sp.
AGTATTTCTTCCTGTTATAGCCCTTATAAGTGTTGTTTTACCATGGTCTATATGCCCAGCTGTTCCTATGATTATATGTTTCATTTAATTACTCCCCTTAAAAATTTTACACATATTCTCTATTGCTTGAACAATAATATCAAATTCATCTCGCCTAATAGTTCTTAAATCCAAGTATAATTTGTCTTTATAGACTCTTGTTATGATAGGTTTATCAGATTTCCTTAAAAAATTCTCCATTTTTTGTGTGCTAAATCTAGATGAATTTATAGATATTGCCTTAGTTGGAAGCTTTACTAAAGGAAGGGACCCTCCACCTACTTCTGATTCAGTATTTTCAATATTTATATTTAAATATTTACTTACTTCTAGGTTCTTTATTTGCCCTAGCAAATCCATTGATTTTTTATCTAGTTCATCTATTTTCATAGTTAACATTCTAAGTGTTGGAATCTTTTCTATTGCAGTTTCTTCATCTATATAGTAGTTTAAAATAGTCTCTAATGCTGATATAACAAGTTTATCAACTCTAAATGCCCTAGTTAAAGGGTTTTTCTTCATTTTCTCTATATATTCTTTTTTCCCTACAATAATCCCTACCTGAGGTCCACCTAAAAGTTTATCTCCACTAAATGTAACTATATCAACATTCTTTTTTAAAGATTCTTGTACAGTAGGTTCATGCTCCATACCATACTTTTCAAGATCTATAAGAACTCCACTTCCTAAATCTTCTATAAGTGGGATATCATATTTCTTTTTTAAGGTATGCAGTTCTCCAGAATCAACATCTGAAGTAAAGCCCATTATACGATAATTAGAAGTGTGGACCTTTAAAAGTGCTGCTGTATCTTCACCTATAGCCCTTTCATAATCATCTAAATGAGTTTTATTTGTAGCCCCAACATCTATAAGTTTTGCACCGCTTTGTTCCATAACTTCAGGGATCCTAAAGGACCCTCCTATTTCTATAAGCTCTCCACGAGATACAATAACTTCCTTATCTCGTGCAATGGTACTAAGAACAAGCATTACAGCTGCAGCATTATTATTTACTATTAAGCAATCCTCTGCACCTGTTATCTTAGTTACTATATCTTCTATATGAGAATATCTAGATCCCCTTTTACCAGTTTCTATATTAAATTCTAGATTGGAATAATTTATAGAAGTTTTCTTAATGTTTTCCATTACTTCCTCGTTTAAAAGAGATCTTCCAAGATTTGTATGAAGAACTATACCTGTAGCATTTACAACACTTTTTAAATTATATGAAGATTTTTCTACTGCATTTTCATATATCTTTTCAGGTAATTCGTTTAATCTTTTATAAAGTTTTTCTTCATCTAGTCTTTCTTTTTTTATATCTTCTCTAATAAAATTTAGTTCTTCTCTTATTGTTTCAATTACTGTTTTTCTAGGTGCAGTTTCTAAAAGCTTTTTTATTTTTTCTATTTCTAATAATTCATCCACTTTTGGAATAAGTTTAAAAAGTTTCATAAGTTTACTATCACGTCCTATTGTTTTATTTCACTGTAATAAGATTTTTTCCTTGTTCCTGAACTTCTCCTATTATACCATATGAAATATTTGAATTTTTAAGTCTATCTAAAACTTTTTTAGAGTCATCTTTTGATACTGATATCAAAAGACCTCCAGATGTTTGTGGGTCGTATAGTACATCTTTTATATCTTCTGGTACATGAGAATCAAAATAGACCTTATCCCCTATATATTTTTTATTGGCATAAGTTCCAGCAGGTACAAGTCCCATTCTTGCATATTCTAATGATTTATCAATTATAGGAACATCCCTATAGTTTATATTTATAGAAACATTACTTCCTTCTGCCATTTCAAGCGTATGTCCTAATAGGCCAAATCCTGTTATATCAGTAACAGCATTTACTCCCCTTATACCTAGTACTGCTTCTTTCCCAAATTTATTTAAAGTAGACATAACTTCTACTGCTTCTTTATAAGATTTTTTATCTGCAATGTCACCTTTTAATGCAGTATTTATAATACCAAGACCAATAGGTTTAGTAATTATAAGCACATCTCCTACTTTAGCATTATCATTTGTAAGAACTTTTTCAGGATTTACAAAACCTGTTATGGATAGTCCATACTTTGGCTCGTCATCAGATACCGAATGACCTCCTACAAGTAAGGCTCCAGCTTCTTCTACCTTGTCTAGTCCACCTTTTAAAATCTCACTTAAAACTTCTGGTTCTAAACAATCTGGAAAACAAACTATATTCATACAAAGTGTAGGGTCTCCACCCATAGCATATATATCACTTAATGAATTTGCTGCAGCTATTTGTCCAAATGTATAAGGATCATCTACTACAGGTGTAAAGAAATCTAATGTTTGTATTATAGCTAAATCATCATTTATTTTGTATACAGCAGCATCATCTGCAGTATCAAGTCCTACTATTAAATTTTCATCTACTGTTTTTGGTAAATGACGCAAAACTTGCGCCAATATATCGGGTCCGATTTTACCAGCTCAGCCGGATGCTTTTGTAAGTTGTGTCAGTCTTTTTGTCATATTTTATACCTCACTTTATTATTATAAGATCTTTTAATCCTTCAAATTTCTTGTCTCCTACTCCTGATACATTCATTATATCTTCTATAGTCTTAAATATATTATCTTCTCTATATTCAAGTATTCTATCAGAAAGCACGTCTCCTATACCTGGTAGAGAGTTTAATTCCTCTTTTGTACAAATATTTATATCTATCTTATCTCTACCCTTTTCAGTATCTTTATCTACACTATTAGATGTTTCGACAGCATCTAATATTTCTATTTCCAATTCTTCACCTATTTTAGGTATATATATCTTTTCCTCATCTTGTAACTTTTTAGCTAAATTTATTCTATCTTCATCTGCTTCCCCTGTTAAACCTCCAAGAAGTTCCACTGCATCCATAAGCCTTTCTCCAGATTTAAGTTCCACTATACCAGGATTTTCTACTTGTCCACTTATATGAACTATTATATCCTCTTTGATATCCTTTTCATATTGTTCTTCCTGCCTGTCTATATCATTATCAGTTTCCATTTCTTTTTCAAGATTATCTGTCTTTATAATTAGTTCATTGTCTTTATCATTTTTATTATTTTTTGTCATAATTTGCTTTGATAAAAACTTAAACCCAACGACTAAAACTATAATAGATATTACTATAAGTATAACGACTTGTTCCTTTTTTGTAAAGTGAGTCTTCATTATATTGCTCCCCTTCCTTTTTTGCAGTTATACTTAATATATTCTACATAATACTTCTTTTTCCTTTAATATTTATTAAATAAATACTTAAACTTTCCTTTTCTATTTGGTATAATGATATATATTATAAAAAGAGGGTGATACGATGAAAAAATATTTTGGGAATTTCTTTTTGTTCTTATTAATTTTTATTATGATTTCAAGTTCTGTGAGTTTTGCATCTGAAGATATCTTAGACTTAGAAGGAGAAGGGGCATTACTTATAGACTATAATTCTAATAGAATACTTTACGAAAAAAATTCAAACAAAAAAATGTTTCCTGCAAGTACTACTAAAATTATGACTGCTATATTAGCCATTGAACTTGGAAACATGGAAGATGTAGTTGAAATCGATGAAGAGGTCATAAGTTTAACAGAAGGTAGTCATATAGCTTTAGATTATGATGAAAAAATGAAGTTTGAAGATCTTTTAAATGGTTTAATGGTAGCATCTGCAAATGATGCAGCTCTTGCTATAGCTAAGCAGGTTTCGGGATCTATTGATGACTTTGTAAAACTTATGAACGATAAAGCAAAGGAACTTGGAGCTGTAAATACTAATTTTGTAAATCCAAATGGTTTACATGATGACAACCATTATACTACGCCATATGATTTATTCTTAATATCTAAATATGCAATGCAAAATGAAATCTTTAGAGAATATGCTTCTAAAACTAAGTATACTATTCCTCCTACAAACAAGAAATCCGAGGAAAGACTTTTACATACTACAAATAAGTTTTTATATGGTAATGCAAGGATGGATATGGATGGCAAAACTATTCCTATTAGATATGATGGAATAAAAGGAATAAAAACTGGAACTACTCCTGAAGCTAAAAACTGTTTGGTAAGTTATGCAGAAAGAGGCGATAAGACTATGATGTCAATAGTTTTAAAGTCAGAAAAAAAACAGGTTTATGCAGATACCTATAAACTACTTGATTATGGTTTTAATAATTTTAATGATATAATTTTAGGTCATTCAAATGAATTTATAGGTAATTTAGATATAAAAAATGGATCTCTTCCCTATGCTTCAACAGTTTTAAATAGAGATGTTTATTATACTTTAAAAGCTGATGAAATAAAACGAGTAGAGAAAAATTCTAAATTTAGAGATGAAATAACTCTACCTATATCAAAAGGCGATGTTTTAGGAAGTGCAGAATACTATTTAGATGGCAATCTAATAGCTAAAGAAGATATTGTATCAACTATTGATGTAAACTCTGTACCTGGAAATAATTTGATAAAATTTTTATTAGATAAGTGGTATATAGTTATAATTGTTTTATTGCTTCTTATAAGAAGTTTTATACTTTTAAGAAAAAGAAAAAACAGAAGAAGAAGTTATTCTAAATATGTTTAATTTTAAAAAATCTCTCTACCCAGCTGGGTAAAGAGATTTTTTTATATCATTGCTATAGCTTCTATTTCTATTTCTCCATTTAATGGAAGTTTAGATACTTCTACACAACTTCTTGCTGGTTTATGATTTGAGAAAAACTCACCATAAATTTCATTTACAAGAGAAAACTTTGATACGTCAGTTAAAAATACATTTACTTTTACTACATCTTCAAGAGTAGCTCCTGCTTCTTCTAAAATAGCTTTAACATTATTTAAACTCATTTTAGCTTGTTCTTGAATATCACCTGTTAAAAGTTCTCCATTTTCAGGGTTAAGTGGTAGCTGACCTGAAGTAAATATCATATTACCTGATTTTGCTCCTTGAGAATATGGTCCTACAGCACCTGGAGCCTTTTTTGTAGCTATTAGTTCTACTGCCATTTTTCTACATCTCCTTTAATCATCTTTTAAATTTACAAATCTTCAGTCCATAATCTTTCTAGATTATAGTACTCTCTTTCTTCTTTATGAA
>NZ_JBQDAA010000168.1:0-5104 GCF_052089545.1 Tissierella sp.
TTGGAGAAATTCAAGATGTAACTAAGGGAGTTACAGATGTTGTAAATAACCTAGTATCGTCAGTGGATGATTTAGTGGAATTTTTGGAGGAGAATGTAATAAAAGATTACGAAATGATAGTAGATGCAACAGAAGAATATAGAGAAGATGGAATGAGTTTAAATAATATGATATCTGACCTATCTGCTACATCAGAAGAATTAGAAGCTACTCTTAATGAAACATTTAATACTATAAACGATATATCAGCAACAGTAGAAGAATCAACAACAGCAACTACAAATATAGCTGAGAAGAATCTAAATATAGTAGAAACAGTAAATCGTATAAATGAAATAATGGAAGGCAACAAGGGAGTTTCAGATAAATTAACCAATATAGTATCCCAGATAAAACTTGATGGAAAAGATAAGAAGGATACTAGAGAAGAGGAGGCAAGTACATCTGAAGCTTAAATATAGAAAATTAAATTAGAAAAGATTATTAAATTTTCCATAAATAAATAATATAATTTTGCTTTAAGAAAATTAAGTTATTTTTAATGCTATGATACTTCTAAGTAGTTGGTTTAATCTAAATTCATTAGACTGATTAGCTTAGAAGTATTTTTGTTTTATAGTCTTTCATACATATGTTGATTTACTTAGAAGAAAAAAACATTTATATATTTAAGCTTTAAAAAGCTTAAGTTTTAACTAAAGCTGTCGATATTAGTTAGGTCGGAATAATTTATATAGTTAAATTTATAAAAATATATAAACAAATATAAAAATTGGGAGGCAAGATTATGAAATTAAAAAATAGAATTGTTATTTTTACAGTACTTATATGTATAGTTAGTATAGTGTCAATGTCAGTTTTAAATTATACATTATCCATAAAACAATTGGAAAATGAAGTAAATGATAAAACTAAGTATGGAACTATGCTTGTATCTAAAGAATTAGATAAGTGGGTAGGAAATCAAAAAAAGGCTATGGATGAAATTATAGGAGGTATGGTTGTAGGGGATAATTTTGAAGAGGAGTATGCTGCCGAGTATCTTAAAGTAGCAAATGATAGAAATGAAGGTTCAAACTACTATATTGGATTTAAAGATGGGGAATTTATTCATCATAGTGCAGATCTAGGATCAGATCCTTCAGAAAGACCTTGGTATATAGAGGCTGTTGCAGCTGAAGAGTTTTATATATCTGAACCTTATGTAGATCAGGTTCTTGGAGATATGATAGTTACAATTTCTAGGTCCTTTAATACTAAGGAAGGTAGAGAAGGAGTTATAGCTGCAGATATAAGAATTGGATATTTAACAGACTATATAAGAGAAGTTTCCTTAGGGGAAGGCTCATATGCTTTTTTAGTAGATGCAGATGGTGATATAATAGCTCATGCTGATGATGAATTTAGTCCAACTACTGAAAGGGTTATAAATATTGAAGAAGTGGCAGACGGGGAACTTGCAAAAGTTATAAGTGTAGAAGATAAGGGTATACAAGATAGAAAATTTAAAGATTATGATGATATGGAAAAACTTCTTTTCTTTGAAGAAATGGAAGAAGTAGAATGGGGAGTAGGAACTGCAGTTGCAGTAAAAGATACTCTGGGGGTAGTAAATAATGTAATAAAATTAACTATTTTGGCTGCAGTTATAATACTAGCTGTGGGAATAGCAGTATCTTATATTATGGCTAACTATATATCTAAACCAATAGTTAGGGCGACAAATATAGCAGAGAACATAGGAAACCTAGACTTAACAGATACAATAGATAGCAGTATATTAGATCGTCAAGATGAGATAGGTGTTATGGCTCTAGCCTTTAAAAATGTAATAGATAAGTTAAGAATATTTATGTTTGAATTGGATGATTCTGTTGAAACAAATGAAGAGTCCTTTAAAAAATCTAATGAAAGATTAAAATATCTTCTAGAACAAGCAGAAGATACTTCAGCTACTACAGAAGAGCTTTCAGCAGGTATGGAAGAGACAGCTGCTAGTGCTATGACACTAGATGACTCAACTAGAGAGATAAATGATGCCATATCAGACTTTTCTAATAAGATGGAAGAAGGAGCAAATACATCAAATGCCATAAGTGATAAAGCTGATAAATTAAGTACTCAATTTGTACATGCTAGAGATAATACTATGGAGATTTACTCTAAGACTAAATCTGAAATAGAAACAGCAGTAGAATCAGCAAAAGAAGTAGAAAAAATAGATGTACTTTCAAATGCAATCCTTGAAATATCAGAACAAACAAGTCTTCTTTCACTAAATGCAGCAATAGAAGCAGCAAGAGCTGGAGAAGCAGGACGAGGCTTTGCAGTGGTAGCAGAAGAGATAAGAAAGCTTGCTGAAAACTCAAACTCAACAGTTGGAGAAATTCAAGATGTAACTAAGGGAGTTACAGATGTTGTAAATAACCTAGTTGAAAGTGTAGGACATTTAGTGGAATTCTTGGAGGCAAATGTAATAAAAGATTACGAAATGATAGTAGGTGCAACAGAAGAATATAAAGAAGATGGAATGAGTTTAAACAATATGATATCTGATCTGTCAGCTACATCAGAAGAGTTAGAAGCAACACTAAATGAAGTATTTAACACAATAAATGATATATCAGTAACGGTAGAAGAATCAACAACAGCAACTACAAATATAGCAGAGAAAAATCAATATATAGTAGAAACTGTAAATCGTATAAATGATATTATGGAAACAAATAGAGAAGTTTCAGATAAACTTACAAATATAGTATCTCAAGTAAAGCTTGAGGAAGATGGTAAAAGTAGTAGTGATGAAGAAAAGGGTAGCTTAACTGAAGCTTAGTATTAAAAGGAATATAAAAAACATATGATATGCTCCTTTACTTGGATGTAGATTTTAAGCTAAAAAACCTACAAGTAAAGGAGTGTTTTTATATATATGTATTGGGATGTAGGAAAGCTCTTTAAAGACATTTATTGAAATGCAATGTTAGCATATGATATGATAAGTTTAATAAAATTTAAGGAGATGATTTTATGAGTACGCCACATATTAATGCAAAAAAAGGTGATATAGCAGAAACTATATTGCTGCCTGGAGATCCTTTAAGAGCTAAATTTATTGCTGAAACTTATCTAGAAAATCCAGTTAGATTTAATGAAGTAAGAAACATGTTTGGATATACTGGAACTTATAAAGGTAAGAGGATATCTGTTATGGGAACAGGTATGGGAGTACCGTCTATTGGTATTTATTCTTATGAACTTATTCATAACTTTGGAGTAAAAAACCTTATAAGAATAGGCTCTTGTGGTGCATATAATAAAGACTTGGAACTTTACGATATAATACTTGGAATGGGTGCAAGTACAAACTCAAGTTTTGCTCATCAGTATGATCTTCCTGGAACTTTTTCTGCTATAGCTTCTTGGGATTTACTTTATAAAGCAAAAAAGGTATCAGAAGAAAAAGGTATAGATGTAAAAGTTGGTAATATTCTTACCAGTGATGTATTTTATAATGATACTGCTAATGTATATGAGAAGTGGGAAAAGATGGGCATACTTGCAGTAGAAATGGAAGCTTATGCATTATATTCAAATGCAGCTGCAGCTGGCGTAAATGCACTTACCATACTAACTGTATCTGATTCACTAGTAAAGAAGATGGAAACTACAGCCGAAGAAAGAGAAAAGAGTTTTACTCAAATGATGGAGATAGCTCTAGAACTTGCATAGTAAGATATAATAGATGAAAAACTCAATTATTAACAAAAATCCTCTCGAATAGACAAGAAAAATGTCTAATAAAGGGAGGTTTTTTTGATGGTTTGTATAAAAAATATTGATTTTATCTAAATTTATGGTATGATATAAAGTAATAATATGAAAACGATATCAAGCCTATATATAAGATTATTTATAAAAGTAATGACAAGTAAGTTGGAATTATTATAAATATAGGCGAATATTATGTATTCATATTAAAAATTTAAGGAGGCGTTTATAAATGGAAAGACCAGGAGAGGTTAAAAGTAGTGGAAAAGCACTCATACCGTTTTTAGTGTTTGTAATAGTTTATTTAGCTGCTGGTATTATTTTGGAAGCAAGAGGAGTAGAGATGGCATTTTATGAATTCCCAGCTCCAGTAGCAGTTATAATCGGAGTTATAGTTGCATTTTTCTTATTAGAGGGAAGCATAGACGAAAAATTTGATACCTTTATTAAAGGTTGTGGACAAGAAAACATAATTATTATGTGTATTATTTACTTATTAGCAGGGGCATTTTCAGCTGTTTCTTCAGCTATGGGTGGAGTAGATTCAACAGTTAACTTAGGTCTTACACTTATTCCGGCACAGTTTGTAACAGCTGGTATATTTGTAATATCAGGCTTTATAGCAGTAGCAACTGGAACTTCAGTTGGTACAATAGCTGCAATAGCACCAATAGCAATAGGTCTTGCTGATAAAGCAGGATTAAATTTAGTATTAGTAATAGCTGCAACAGTAGGTGGATCAATGTTTGGTGATAACTTATCTATTATTTCTGATACTACAATAGCAGCAACTAGAACCCAAAATGTACAGATGAGAGATAAGTTTAGAGTTAACTTAATGATGGCTCTACCGGCTGCTATTATAACTATAGGTTTATTACTTATATTTGGTAAACCTGTAACAGCTGTAACTGCGGGAGAATATAGTTTTAATATAATAAAAGTACTTCCTTATCTATTTGTACTTATAGCGGCTATAGCAGGAATGAATGTTTTTGTAGTCTTAACTGGAGGAATAATATTTTCTGGTATAATAGGACTTGTTTACGGAGAATTTACACTTTTACAATATTCCCAAGAAATATATGGTGGATTTGAAGGAATGTTAGACATATTTATCTTATCTCTACTTATGGGTGGACTCGCTCAGATGGTTACCAAAGCAGGTGGAATCCAGTGGATTCTAGATAAAATAAAAGGTTTAATAAAAGGAAAAAAATCAGCAGAAGCTGGAATTGCAGGCCTTGTTTCTTTAGCTGACGCAGCTACAGCAAACAATACAGTAGCTATAATAGTAGCAGGACCAATTGCAAAAGAAATATCTAAAGAATATAAA
>NZ_JBQDAA010000169.1:0-5104 GCF_052089545.1 Tissierella sp.
TCAGAGAACAGCTATGTTTTTTTATTTTTACTGACACTTTATTTTACAACTTATATCCCTATCTATCTTTTAAGAAAAGAATCCTTCCACAAGATTCACAATTTATTATTTCTGTTTTTTCCTTTAATCCTTCTATCTTGTATGTAGGTATCTTCATGTTACATCCCATACATATATTATCTTCTACAACAACAATAGGATTATCTTTCCTAGTATTTAACTCATTATATTGTTTTAATAGATCATCATCTATTTTTTTAGCTATTATTTTCATATGATTTTTTTCATCTTTTAATTTATCTTCTGCAGCTTGTAATTCTTTTATACTCTTAGAATATTCCTTATTTATATTTTCCTCAAAATCTTTTAGTATAGACTTATTATCTATATATTTTTTTTCTAATATTTCTTCTTCTTCCATATATGCTATCATTTCTGTTTCTATTTCTTTTAATTCCATATTTAACTGTTCCTTTTCTAAATCTAAATATTCTAATTGTTTTATATCATTTATATTTTCTTTGTACAATTTATCATTTAAATCTTTTATTTTATATTCATATTGAGATAAACTATTTTCATATTTTACAATAGCAGTTTTAATTACAGAAATATTGTTACTTAAAACTTCTAACTTTCTTTTTATTTTTTTTATTTCTATATCTTTATTTAAGCTTTCAATATATCTATTTAAATCATTTATATTTGCTTTTATTTTTTTTATATTTATATTATGATCTTCTAAATCTAATAATAATTCTAATTTATTCATACAATACCTCCTAGTATATTATTGTAGGCACACTCTCTTCTATAAGAACTTCTACATTCAAAGAATCAAATTCTTCATCTATATATTTTTTTATAACAGGAAGTATATGCTTTTCACTATGAAAATGCCCCACATCTATCAATGTTAGTCCCTCTTCATAAGCAAATTGAGCCTCGTGATACTTTATATCACCAGTGATGTATAAATCAGCCCCTGCATCCACCGCATCTTTTATAAAATCGCTACCACTTCCACCACAAACTGCTACCTTTTTTATAGTTTTATTAATATTTCCATATAAAATAAGATTATCTATATTTAAATTTTTCTTTATAAGATTTATATATTTTTTTAATGGAGTCTTAGAAATTTCTCCTATTCTCCCATATCCGTATATAACATTTCCACTTTTGTTTTTCCCCTCAAATATGGATCTCAAGTTTGATGTATTAAATATATTTAATTTTTCAGCTAGTATATGACTTACGCCTCCTATAGCTAAGTCTAAATTAGAATGAGCATTGTATACTGCTATATCATTTTTTATTATATCAATGATAAGGTTTTCTTTTGGATCCGTATCTACTATAGTACTTATTGGTTTAAATATAATAGGATGATGAGTAATTATAAGGTCTATATTTTTTTTAATAGCCTTTTCAAGTATATTTTGATCTAAATCCAGAGATACCAATATATTTTCCACATCCTTTTCTCCAGAACCAATTTGAAAACCAGTATTATCCCAAGAATCTATAATGCTTTTTGGAGCCCAATTTTCCATATGTTTTATTATAGTTTTATTCATCTAATAGTTTGTTTAATTCATTATACCTTTCTATACTTCTTTTGCTCTTTTTTTCCTTTAATACATCTATTACTGACTTTACTGACTTTATTTTATCTTCAACAAATTCTTTTAATAAAGGGTGGTTTTTTTCTATCAACTTTTCACTTATTTCATAATATATTTCCTTTTTAACATCTTCCTTACCTCTTTTTGCATATATAATTTCATAAAATTTGTTATCTTCTTTTGAAAGCTCTTCATCTACTATTTTATAATTATTTTGGCTTAGATATTTTCTTAATTCTTTGCTAGCAACCATAGGTTGAAAGATAAAATAATTTATAGAATCTGTAATTTTTTTATCTTTTTTTAATATATTTTGGATCAATATTCCACCCATACCTGCCATTATAACCCCGTCTACTTCATATGGTCTAATTACATCTAGACCATCGCCCAATCTACTACTTATATTTTCTTCTAGCCCTTTCTTTTTAATAAGTTCTATTGTTTTCTTTAAAGAATTGCGACTAACATCTGATGCTATAGCTTTTTTACAAATATTTTTTTCTACAATATATATAGGAACATATCCATGGTCAGTTCCTACATCCAAAATAATAGTATCTTCTTTCACAAATTTTATTATTTTCATTAATCTATCACTTAAATTCATACCTTCACCTCTTTTTTATATAATTAAAGATTCGCATATATGCGAATCTTTTTTTATTCTAAAAAGTCTTTTAATTTTTTACTTCTGCTTGGATGTCTAAGCTTTCTAAGAGCTTTAGCCTCTATTTGTCTAATTCTTTCACGAGTAACATCAAATTCCTTACCTACTTCTTCAAGTGTTCTAGCTCTACCATCATCCAATCCAAAGCGTAGTCTTAATACCTTTTGTTCTCTTGGAGTAAGCCCATCTAAAACTTCAATAAGTTGTTCTCTAAGCATTGTAAAATTAGCTGCTTCTGATGGTGATAGTATGTCTTCATCAGGTATAAAATCGCCTAAATGACTATCTTCTTCTTCACCTATTGGCGTTTCAAGTGATACTGGTTCTTGAGCAATTTTCATGATTTCTCGTACCTTTTCAACATTTAGACCCATCTCTTTTGCTATTTCCTCTGGCAGGGCATCTCTTCCTAACTCTTGTACAAGTTGTCTTTGTATTCTTACGAGTTTATTAATAGTTTCAACCATATGAACTGGGACTCTTATAGTTCTAGCCTGATCTGCTATAGAACGAGTTATAGCTTGCCTAATCCACCAAGTTGCATATGTACTAAATTTAAATCCTTTTTTATATTCAAATTTATCTACTGCTTTCATAAGTCCTAAATTTCCTTCTTGTATAAGATCTAAGAAAAGCATACCCCTTCCTACATATCTTTTTGCAATACTTACAACTAATCTAAGGTTAGCCTCTGCCAACTCCCTTTTAGCGAACTCATCGCCTTCTTCCATTCTTTTAGCTATACTTACCTCTTGTTCACCAGTAAGAAGAGGGATTTTCCCTATTTCTTTTAAATACATTCTTACTGGGTCATCTACACTTATTCCTTTAGGAACAGATAAGTTTTCGGTCTTAGCTGATTTTGCTTCCTTTTCTATTTCTTCAGTCTCTAGTTCTATACTTTCTAGTTGATCCATTATTTCTTGATATGTTAATTTACCACTCTTTTTTCCCTTTGTTGTCAAAGATTTAAGTGAAGCTTCAAATTTGTTCATTTTTTTATCTTTTTTCTTTGCGCTGTTCACAATCGTACCCCCTACTTATATCTAATAGATTCTATTTCATTATTTAAATCGGTTAGTTCTATACATAATTTTATAAACTCTTCTTTTTCTCTTTCCATTTTATCTGGATTTTCTTCTAAATCTTCGATTAGCTTGATTGTTTTTTTTCTTTTTTCTTCTAAACTATTTAAAGTTATGGTATTTATTAAGTCTGATATTACCTTTTCTATATTTGTAGGTTTATATTCTAAAGATTCTTTATGGATACTATTTAATAAGTCTTCATTCATACCTTTATTTAAAGCTTCCTTTAGTATATCATCTATATTTAAAATATCATTATTTTCATATTTTGTTTTTATAATATCATAAATTACACTGAATTCTAAATTAGAAAAGTCTTCACCAAAAAGTTCTTTTTCTATAAGATGAAAGTATTCTCTGTCCATGACCATAAGTTCTACAAGGTTAATTTGTGCTTTTATATGAGCAGATTTAATTTTAAAACTTTCATTTAATTCGTCTTTATTAATCTTAGGTTTTACAGTTTTAGTAGTTTTATAATTCCTGTATTTATTATTTCTTATTTCTTTTTCTATTGCTCTTCTATTTATTCCAGTATCATTTGATATCTTTTCTATATAAACATCTTGTTCAATTGGGCTTTTTACCTTTTTTATTAACTTTGTTATTTCTTTAGTAAATTTTATTTTTTCTTCAACATTGTTTATATTATATTTTTCCTTATTCAAATTTATATTATAATCAATGGGACTTAAAGCCTTTTTAAATAAATGTTCAAATCTTATCTTTCCTTCTTTTTTTATATAATCATCTGGATCCATACCTTTAGGAAATTGTATAATTTTAGGTTTTATATTCTCATCAGACATTATATCTATAGATCTTAAGGTGGCTTTGATACCTGCTTCATCTGAATCATATGCTATATAAATCTCTTCTCCATATCTTTTTAAAAGTTTAGCTTGACTCGCTGTAAGAGCAGTCCCAAGACTTGCCACAGCATAGTTTATACCTTTAGAAAAGAGAGCGATCACATCCATATATCCTTCTACTAAAATTATTCTCTTTTTATCAGAATATTTTTTGACAAGATTTAATCCATATAAATTGTTTCCTTTATTAAAAATAAGACTTTCTTTAGAATTTAAATATTTAGGCATGGAATCATCTATTACCCTTCCTCCAAAACCTATAACCTTATTTCTTCTATTTATTATTGGAAATATTATCCTATTTCTAAATCTATCATAATATCCATTGCTACTTTTCCTTTTGTTTATAAGACCAACTTTTTCTATCTCTTCTTCTTTATACCCTTTGGATATTAAATATTTATATAAAAGTTCCCATTTATCAGGTATAAATCCTAGTCCAAATCTTTTTATATCATTATATCCTATTTCTCTTTTATTTAAATATTCTAGTGCAAACTTATTTTCTAAAAGTATCTGATGAAAAAATCTTCCAGCTTCTCTATTTATATCATATAAAGTCTTTCTTTCTTCTATTTCTTTAGCATCTATTTCTTTTCCATCTAATTCGATATTTAGTTTGTCTGCTAAAAACTTTACCGCTTCTTTAAAGTCTAAGTTTTCTTTTTTCATTATAAAAGTGATACTATCTCCACTTTCTCCACATCCAAAACAATGGAAAAACTGTTTTGAACTAGACACTGTAAAAGAAGGTGTTTTTTCATTATGAAAAGGGCAAAGTCCTACTAAATTAGCACCAGATTTATTTAAATTAATATATTCAGAAACTGTATCTACAATATCTAC
>NZ_JBQDAA010000170.1:0-5101 GCF_052089545.1 Tissierella sp.
GTAAGGCTATAGCTCAAAAGGGTCAAATTGTAAAAAAAGATGATCTTTTAATATCTGGAACTATAGATAGTGAAATAACAGAAGAAGAAGCTATTCTTTCTGCAGAAGGAGAAGTACTTGCATATGTCACATATTCTCATACTGTAGAATCCCCAATAATAATAGAGGAAAAGAGAGAGACAGGAAACAAACATATTCAAAGAGGAATAAATCTTAAAAACAAAGGCATAAAATTTTTTGCAGGAGATATTCCATATGAAGATTATACAGAAGAAGTTATAGAAAAAGATATAGTAAATTTTAAAAACATAAAAACACCAATCAAATGGGTAGAATATATATATAAGGAAGTAGAATTAGAAGAAGTAAAACAAAATGTGGATGGATTAAAAAAATCAGCACAATTAGAAGCAATTGAAGCCATAAATAAACAATTAGAAAATAAAAGTGAAATTATATCTAAAGATGTTATATTTACTATTGAGGAGAACATACTTACAACTAAAGTTATTATAGAGACAATAGAAGATATTGGAAAAGTACAGATTATTAAAAACTAGGAGGAGAAATTTGGAGAATAATATAAGAGAAAAGGAAATTATAATTGAAAATAATAATATAGTAAATGAAATATTTGGAAGACTAGATGAAAATGTCAATATAATAAAAGAAAAACTAAATATAAATATACTTTTACGAGATGGGAAAGTAAAATTGATAGGAGAAAGTGAAAATATAAATCTAGGAGAAAAACTTATTTATGATTTAATAGATATTATAAAATCTCAAAAAAGACTTAATAAGCATGATCTTTTATATTCTATAAATTTAGTATTGAATGGTGAAGAAGGAAGAATTAGTGAACTTCTAAATGAGATAATAATGGTTACAGCAAGTGGGAAAACATTAAAACCAAAAACTCTTGGTCAAAAAAGATATTTAAATGCTATAAAGAAAAAAGATATTGTATTCGGAGTAGGTCCTGCTGGTACAGGTAAAACTTACCTTGCTATGGCTATGGCTATCCGGGCTTTTAAAAACAAAAAGGTAGATAGAATAATACTTACTAGACCTGCAGTTGAAGCTGGTGAAAGTCTAGGATTTTTACCAGGTGATCTTCAAGAAAAAGTTGATCCGTATTTGAGACCAGTTTATGATGCCTTGTTTGATATAATGGGAGCAGATCACTATCTTAAATATCTAGAAAAAGGTCTTATAGAAGTAGCACCTCTTGCATATATGAGAGGACGAACATTAGATAACTCTTATGTTATACTTGATGAAGCGCAAAATACAACTAATGAACAAATGAAAATGTTTTTAACTAGAATAGGATTTGGCTCAAAAGCTATTATAACTGGTGACATAACACAGATAGATTTACCAAGAGGAAAAGAATCAGGTCTTAAAAATGCTGCTCATGTTTTAAAAGATATAGAAGGGATTGATATAGTACATCTATCACCTATAGATATTGTAAGACACCCACTAGTTCAGAAAATAGTAGTAGCATATGAAAAACATGAAAGTGATAAATAAAAGATAAAATTATATATAAGGGATGATTTAGATGGAAGTTTTTCTTGACAACAGACAATCAAAGGTAGATATAGATGAAAAGATATTGGACTCTTTAAGTCTTGTCATAAAAGAAAGTTTAAAGGTTGAAGGTCTTGATGGAGACTTCGAGGTATCTATTTCTTTTGTAGACAATAAAGAAATAAAAACTTTGAATAAAGACTATAGAGGGATTGATAAGGAAACTGATGTATTATCATTCCCAATAGAAGAAGATTTTGTGGTGCCAATACCACTTTTAGGTGATATAATAATCTCAGTAGAGAAAGCCTTAGAACAATCTAAAGAATATGAACATAGTTTAGAAAGAGAACTTGCTTATTTAACTTGTCACAGTATGCTTCATCTTTTAGGCTATGATCATATGAATGATATGGAAAAAAACAATATGAGAGCTAAGGAAAAAAAGATTATGAAAAACTTAGGTTTATTTAAGGATGAAAAAGGAGATATTAATATATGAAAAGAAGTATAATCGATAGTTTTAACTATGCAGTATCTGGTATAATTCTATCGATAAAAACTGAAAGAAATATGTTAATACATTATGTAGTTGCTATAATAGTTCTTTTGGCTAGTCTTTTTTTTGACTTCAGTAGAATGGAGTTTCTGATTTTATTATTTGCTACAACCTTAGTAATAGTCATGGAACTTATTAATACAGCTATAGAAAAAACTATAGATATGATAACAAAAGAATATCATCCCTTAGCAAGACTTGTAAAAGATATAGCAGCAGGGGCTGTACTTATATCTGCAATAAATGCATTTTTAGTTGGATATCTATTGTTTTTTGATAGATTAAATTCTTTAAGTGAAGTAATAATATTTAAAATAAGGAGTTCAAGTGTTCATTTAACATTTGTTAGTCTTATACTTGTAGTACTCCTTACGATAGGAATTAAAGCTAAATTTTATAGAGGCAGAGGAACTCATTTTCAAGGCGGCATTGTGAGTGGTCACTCTGCTGTATCATTTTGTGTAGCTACTATAGTTGCGTTTTTATCACAAAATATATTAGTGATTACTATGACCTTTGCATTAGCACTACTTGTTGGTGAAAGTAGGATAGAAGGTAGAATTCATAGTTTATCTGAAGTAATATTAGGAGGAATACTTGGGATCATAGTAGGTATTCTTTTATTTCAAATTATTAGCTAAAGGAGACTTATACGATGAAAACACAGTATAAAATAATATTTTTATGTATCCTAGTATTAATTGTATTGCCTGGGTGCAAAAATGATGATGACAATGGAACAACTGATGACTCACCACCGATTGAAGAAGATATAGATAATGAAGATGATAGTGATAATAAAGAAGAATCAAGAAAAGCTCCTTCACCTTTAAGCGGGGTTTATGTTGATAAAGAAAATTTGGATAGAAGGGTAATGGCTGTTATGTTTGATAATCACCCAAAGGCAAGATGGCAATCAGGATTAAAAGATGCGGAAATAGTCTATGAATATGAGGTGGAATCTCCATATACAAGGTATTTAGCTTTATATTTGAGTAATGATCCGTCATCAATGGGACCACTTAGAAGTGCAAGACCTTATTTTGTAACTACTGCTTTAGAATATGATGCTATTTATGTAAGAGTAGGAGGCAGCACCGAGGCAGAAGCTGATATATTAGAATATAATATTGATGACCTAAATGCTATAAAAATGGGGTCAGATAAATTTTGGAGAAAATCACATAAAAAAGCCCCAAATAATCTGTATACTGATATGAAAATACTTAGAGAAGCTGCTAATGAAATGGAAATAAATAAAAAAAGAAATATAAACATATTTTCTTTTAATAGAGAAGATAGAAGTATAGATGGATATTTGGCAAATGAAATAAATATTAGATATAATAGTACTAATACTACTGATTATCTTTATAATGAAAGTGAAAAGATGTATCATAGAAAAAAAGATGGAAAAGACCATATAGATGAAATAGACGATAGTCCTATATCTGCTAAAAATATAATTATAAGAGAAGTAAAGAAAAGACCTCTGCCAGATGGTAAAAAGCTAGAGATGGATTTAGTAGGAAAAGGGACGGGAAAATACATTACCAATGGAAAAGGTATTGATATAAAATGGATAAAAAAATCTAGAGAAGAAAAGACTATATATACTCTTGAAAATGGACATGAATTAAAATTAAATCCTGGAACTACATTTGTTCAAGTAGTAAATCCTAAGGTAGATATAGAGATAAAATAATGCTAGGAGATGTAAAATGGATGAAAAAAAACTTATAAAAAAAGCACTTGAAGCAAAAGAAAATGCATATGTACCTTATTCGAATTTTCATGTAGGAGCTGCTATTTTAACTGAAGATGGGAAAGTGTATACAGGGTGTAATATAGAAATAGCATCTTATTCTCCAACTATTTGTGCAGAAAGAACCGCTGTATTCAAGGCCATATCCGAAGGAAGTAAAAAAGTTAAAACTATTGCAATAGCAGGAGAAAGTGAATTTACTTATCCATGTGGAGTTTGTAGACAAGTACTAAGAGAATTTGGGCAGGATGTTAAGATTATAATTGTTAACTCTGAGGATGACTATAGAGAACATACATTAGAAGAACTTCTTCCATATAGTTTTGGCCCTAAAGATCTTAAAAAGACAGAAAGTGGTGAAGGGAATGTATAAATCAGGATTTATAAGTGTTATTGGCAGGCCAAATGTAGGGAAGTCAACTTTACTAAATCAGGTAATAGGAGAAAAAATCTCTATAATATCTGACAAGCCTCAAACAACTAGAAACAAGATACAGCTTGTATATACAAAAGATGATTTTCAGTTAGTGTTTTTAGATACGCCAGGTATTCAAATGCCAAAGAACAAACTAGGCGAATATATGTTAAAAATATCTAGAAGTACACTAGAGGAAGTGGACGTAGTGACTTTTATGGTAGATGATAGTATGGATATTGGTAAAATGGATAACTATATTTTAAATATTTTGAAGGAAATAAATACACCGATTGTTTTGCTCATAAATAAAATAGATATGTTGGATAAAGATAATTTAATGAAACTTGTAGCTAAATATGACCAATTGGGAATTTTTAAAGAAATTATACCTATATCTGCCTTAAATAATGATAATGTAGAAAGGTATATAAATGTATTAAAAGACTTGATGCCAGAAGGCCCTCAATATTTTCCAGAAGATATGATAACAGACCAACCAGAAAGATTTATTATATCGGAACTTATAAGAGAGAAAACTTTGATAAATTTAAAAGAAGAAGTTCCTCACGGTATATATGTAAACATTGATGATGTAAAGACAAGAAAAGAAGGGGCTTTAATGGATGTGTTTGCAACAATATATATTGAAAGAGAATCTCATAAAGGAATAGTAATAGGTAAAAAGGGGAAAATGTTAAAGGAAATAGGGAAAACGGCTAGAGAAGATATAGAAAACCTAATGGGTACTAAAATTAATCTACAATTGTGGGTTAAGGTAGAAAAAAATTGGAGAGATAAAGATAATAAAGTTAAATATTTT
>NZ_JBQDAA010000171.1:0-4994 GCF_052089545.1 Tissierella sp.
AATGTGTGGAAATGGAGCAAGATGTATTTGTAGGTATGGCTTTGAAAAAGGTTTAGCGGGAGATAAACAGACTGTAGAGACTTTGTCTGGAATAATAGAGGGTCATAGAATAAATAAAAGAAATTATAAGATAAAATTAAATAGGCCCACTGTGTTTAAAGAAAACTTTATATTAGAAGCTGATGGCGAAAAGTATGATTGTTCTTATGTTGAACTTGGAGATCCAGGATTACCACATTTAGTAGTAGAATTGCCGGGATTTCAAGAGATGTATGAAGAAGATTTATATAAGCTAGGTAAAGCTTTAAGAAACCATAAAAGTTTAGATAAAGGTGCCAATGTTAACTTTATTTCATTTGACCCAAATGGAAATCTATATGCTCGTACATTTGAAAGGGGGGTCGAAAATTTTACTTTGGCCTGTGGAACTGGAGCAGGATCTATAGGATTTGTTCTAATGAAAAAAGGAGAAATAAAGAACAATGTAGCCCAAGTAATTATGCCGGGTGGAAGATTAAGTGTTCAGTTAAAGCCAAATGACAAAAAATATGAAGACGTAATTGTTGGTGGTGCTACTAATATAGTAGCGGAAGGAATTATATTGGATGAAGAATTGATTTAAAATTATATTGTAGTATGGTATTTTAATTTTAAATAAATAATTTGAATGGAGGATGTAAAATGACAGATAAAATAAACAAGAATTCAGTCTGGAAAAATTATAGATTTCCAATACTATTATTAACAGGTATTATAGTAGGTTCTATTATTGGAATAGTCTTTGGTGAGAAGGCGAAAATTTTATCACCATTAGGTGATATATTTATCAATATGATGTTTACAGCAGTGGTTCCTTTGGTATTTTTAAGTATCAGTAGTGCTGTTGGAAATATGATGAATATGAAAAGGCTTGGAAAGATACTTGGTAGTATGTTTTCAGTCTTTATAATAACTGGAGCTATCGCAGCAGTTATCATAATTACTACAGTTAAAGTTTTCCCACCTGCTGAAGGAGTAAACATTGCTATGGAAGCTACTTCACTTGAGGAAATAAATATTGGAGATACTATTGTTAATGCTTTTACTGTTAGCGATTTTCCACTAATACTTTCTAGAGCTAATATGTTACCATTGATAATATTCTCAGTTTTATTTGGACTTTGTGTAAGTTTAGTTGGTGGGGAAAACAATAAGATTGCTCAAGGTTTAGAGATGTTAAATAAAGTAATGATGAAGATGATTGGTTTCATAATGTACTATGCGCCTATTGGTCTAGGAGCTTACTTTGCAGCCTTAATAGCTGAATATGGACCACAGTTACTAGGTGCTTATTTAAGATCTATGGCAGTATATTATCCTTTATGTATAATATATTTCTTTATAGCTTTTGCAGCTTATTCATATTGGGCAGGAGGAAAGCTAGGTACTAAAATCTTTTTCAAAAACATACTTAATCCAGCAGTCACATCGCTTGCAACTAGTAGTTCCATTGCTACATTACCAGTAAACTTTACTGCTACAGAAAAAATGAATGTTCCAAAAGATATTAGAGATATAGTATTGCCAATAGGAGCTACTATGCATATGGATGGAACTGCCTTATCTTCAATACTTAAAATAGCATTTTTATTTGGAATATTTGGGCAGGATTTTTCAGGGATTGGTACATATATAACAGCTGTTTTAATAGCAGTATTAGGCGGCGTTGTAATGTCAGGAGTTCCTGGTGGTGGATTGATAGGTGAAATGTTAATAGTCACAATTTATGGTTTTCCACCTGAAGCTTTCCCAATTGTTGCAACAATTGGATTTTTAGTAGATCCACCAGCAACAATGATAAATGCGTCTGGAGATGCAGTTGCATCTATGATGGTTACAAGAATTGTTGAAGGCAAAGATTGGCTTAGTAAAAAGGTGCAAAAAACATCTCCCACAGAAGTGTAGATATAAGAACTATTATAGATAATATGGATGTGAAAATGTAGAAGGTATGGCCCATAAATAATTTATTTATGGGCCATACCTTTTTATTCCATATTTTTTGAAGCTATAAGACTGATTTATAAAGGGGGAATTTATGATAAGATATATGTATCTTTAGTGTAAGATATATAATTAACAAAAAGAGATTAGCAAAGTAAGAAGAGATCTATCCATCAGTAAGATTATAGTATTAATAAAAGGGTAGATAAATGAGTAGATAGGAAAACTTAGAATAAAAAAATATATATAAAATTGAGGGAAAAGATGCAAAAACATTCAAGGTTTTACCTATAATTATATTAATTTAAAGCACATAGTAAATAGGAGGATTTATGTTTAAAAAATTTTGGTGGTTTATTTCATACTATAAAAAAGAATATATCTTAGCAATTGTTTTTTTAGCTTTAAGTAATATAGTTGGATTAATACCACCCTATATTACCGGTAGGTTGACTGATATGATATTTGAAGATTCAATTGAGTTAAATACGTTTTTACTTATCTTGCTTTTAAATTTAGTTGTTATAGCTATAAAGTACTTTTTTGCCATGGGCTGGAGCTACTTTACATTTAGAGCTGGAAATGAGATAGATTATAAAACTAGAGACAATCTTATGACAAAGTTTTTAAGACAATCTCTTAAATTTTTTGAAAAGCATTCTACAGGATCCCTTATGGGAAAGTCTACCAATGATGTCGATAGTATCAGTGACTTAGCTGGAATTGGTACCTTAAGTTTGTTTGATTCAACAGCTTTTCCCTTCATTATTATTATTATGATGATGGTAGTAGTAGATGTTAGACTAACCTTGGCTGCAATAGTACCTCTCCCAATCTTAGCATATTTGAGCATATGGATTGGAGATAGAATTCTAATAAGATGGGAAAAGGTGCAAAGAGCTTTTGATAAGCTAAATACGAATGTTTTAGAGGATATAGAAGGTGTAAGAATCACTCGAGTCTTTAATCTTCAAAGGTCTAGACAAATAAAATTTAAAGAAAGTGGAGAAAACTTATTAGATAGAAATATGGATGTCGTAAAATATCAGGCACTACTTACTCCGGTTCAAAGAATTGTACCTGCATTTACCTTTATAATAGGTATAGCTTACGGTTCAGTTTTAATTTCAAAAGGTGAGATTTCCATAGGTCAGTTAATTTCATTTACCTATTATTTAAATATGCTTGTATGGCCAATGCATGCATTTGGAAATTTTATTAATTTAAAACAACAGGCCAATGCTTCAATGGATAGAGTTCAAGATGTTTTATTTTATAAAGAAGATATTACAGAAAATGATGAGGCTATAGATGCAGCTATGAATCCTGATATAGAGTTTAGGAATCATAGTTTTAAATATCCCTCATCAAAGGAAAATGTTTTAAAAGATGTAAACATAAAAATTGAAAAAGGGAAATCTATAGGAGTGCTAGGAAAGACTGGTTCTGGTAAATCTAGCTTTTTAAAGCAGCTCTTACATTTATATCCAATGGAGACTGAAAGTATATTGATTGACGGAGATACTCTTGATAAATATAGTATTTCAAGTGTTAGGGAGAGAATTGGGTATGTGCCACAAAAACATATGATATTTTCAAAAAGCATCAAAGACAATATAAAACTTTCTAAGCCAAATGCTGATGATGAAGAAGTAATGAAAGCTATTAGGCTTGCTGATTTTGAAAAAGATTTAAAGACATTCCCCAAAGGATTGGATACTCTTTGCGGTGAACAGGGCATTTCTCTTTCAGGTGGACAAAAGCAGAGGATTGCTATATCAAGAGCATTTTTAAAGGATTCAAATATCTTAATATTAGATGATGCTATGAGTGCGCTTGATGGAAGGACAGAAAAAAACATAATTAATAATATAAAGAAAGATAAAGAAGGAAGGACCATGATTATTTCAAGTCATAGAATAAGTCAAGTTAAAGATCTTGATGAGATAATAGTATTAGATGAGGGAAAAATAGTAGAAAGAGGTAGTCATGATGAATTAGTCAAAAAGGGAAAATGGTATTCTAAACAGTATAAAAATCAATCAGCAAGGAGTCAATTTGATGAAGAATAATATAAGAGAGGAATTAGTATCAAAACAATTAAAAGAATACGCAAAGAATGAAAAGAAATATTTGTCAATTGGATTAATACTTTCCTTAATCCGTACAGCTATGGAAATTATAGGACCTTTAATTATTGGCTTTATACTAAATAATCATATTAAGGTAGATCTTCAGAAGGCAGATTTTATATCCATTATAAAATTACTGTTAATTTATTTGCTTGTTTATCTTCTTAGTGGCTTGTTTAGTAATTTAGCTCTTGTATCTTTTGAAAAAGCAGCAAATAAGATTGCCTTTAGTGTACAAAAGGATGTTTATGAACATGTAACAAGGCTTCCTATATCTTATTTTGATAACCTACCCGCAGGTAGTATAGTATCTAGGATTACAAATGATACAAATAAGTTAAAGAAGATGTTTCAGCTAATATTGGCTGATATAACAACTTCAACAATAATGATTGTCAGTATATATGGTATGATTCTTGTAACAAACTTTTTCGTAGGAATAATGCTACTGGTACTTGTACCGCTAGTATATATTATATTTAATGATTTAAGATATAAAACTGCAAAATATACAACCTTGAATAGAAGTTATGTAGGTGATATAAATTCAAGTATTAATGAAAACATACAAAACATGGAGATAATCCAATCATTTAATAAAGAAGATTATATAAAAAATGAATTTGATAATATAAATAATAATATATTCCAAACTAATTTAGAGATTACTAAAGTTAGAAGTTATGGAGGATATAGGGCTATTGATATTGTTGGTTATATTGGAACTGTCATAGTTCTTTTATATTTTGGAATTGGTAGAATAACAGGAATCTATGCAGTTACTGTTGGCAGTATGTATATAGCAATAGATTATGTAACTAAGATATCGGTAGATGTCAATATAGTTGACGCATTAATTTTAAATTAATTAATTATTTA
>NZ_JBQDAA010000172.1:0-2046 GCF_052089545.1 Tissierella sp.
CTCTCTTAGCTGGAAGTAAACCTTCATTTACAGTTCAAATGTTAAAAGATGAAGTAAACAAGTTAGATACAGAAGAAAAAAACAAAGAATTTTTGACTCTTATTAGACTTTTAGAAGAAGACGGTGCTCCATATTCAGATGATTTTCCTATAGAACTTAATGTATTGAAATATAAGAATACAAAGGACTATGATAGTGAATTTTATAATCCCATGGATAAGGCTATAGATATTATTGTTGAAAATAAATTACTTAGTGAAATATTAAACTTATATTATGTAAACCCAGAATATGATGAACATTATGAATTTATAGTTTTTAATAAGGCTATAAATGCATTAAAAACTAAGGGTATAGATATACCTATACTTGCTTATGTTGAAAATAAAGATCTTAAAATTGAGTTTGATGAAGATAAAGATATAGAAGAGTTTAAAGAAAAAAACAGTTTAAATAAGGGTGATACTCCTATAAGTTCAATGTTAAAACTTATAAACGATGATAAGGCAGCTATAAGAAAAATAATAGATCAATCAATCTCTAGAAAACTTATATATGATTTGTTTGTAAGTAAAGGTTTAGAAGAAAACCTAATAATTGATGATTACTCTATGTCTTTTGAGGAAGATTATAAAGAACAAAAGAGATATCTCATGAAGATTTTTCCACAGATAACTAAGGATTCTTCTGCGGAAGATGATTTTATAAATATTTTTTATGAAACTTCTATAAAGACATTTTTAGAATCAGGATTTAAGAAGAAAAGCAAAGGTAAAAAAGAAAAATTTACTTATCCAGGTGAGATTCTTTTAGATAAGATAAAAAAAGAAAATATAGACATTCCTGTGAAAATAAATATTGGAAAAGATAAGGCAGTAACCTATGACTATAGTGATAATAAGGCTGTATCTGCTATACCAGCTATAGATTTACTTATAGAAGAAATGGAAGGTACAAAAGTTTTTAAAGATTTTATGAAATTAGATGAAATAAGACCTTTAGCACAAAAACAACTTTTAGAAGATGAAATAAATCCTAAAATATCTGTATCTGAAGAGTATGAATATGTTAGTATAAATAATCTAAATAAATTTTATGCTGGGAATAATATTCCCAAAAATAGTGATGCTAAAGAGGCTTTCAAGCATTTAAGAGAAAAATATGACCTTGATGAGGATTTAAGTGATTATGAGGCTAGACCTATATTTGTAATGTATAATCAACTTGCTAAACAAGGGTATTTAGCTTATCAACCAGTATATATAGCTTATGATATAAAAGAGTCGACTGTTGCAAAAATAGAAGAGAGTATTATGAATACAAATGGTATAAATATAAGCATAGAACCTATAAGATATTATCCAGAAGGTCAAGTAGCGGCACATACTTTAGGATATTTAGGAAAGATAAGTCAGCCGGGAGAAATAAAAGAATATATAGAAGAAAAGAAATATTCGCCTAGTACATTGATAGGAAAAACTGGGATTGAACAAAGTTTTGAGGAAAATTTGAAAGGTAAAGGTGGAATAAAAAAGGTTGAAGTTGACTCTTCTGGTAATAGTACCCAAACTATTGAAGAAGAAACTTCTATACCTGGTGACAATATATATCTTTCTTTAGATTTAGATCTTCAGAAGGTAGCAGAAGAATCTTTAGAGAAGACTTTAAAAGGACTTCAAAAAGGTGGAACATACAAAAGTAAATGGGGAGACTATAAGTTTGGATTCAATAGAAGCAAAGGTAGGCCCTATAAAAATGCTACTTCTGGGGCAACTGTTGCTATAGATGTTAAAACAGGAAAAGTTCTTGCAAGTGCATCTTATCCTGCATATGATCCAAATCTATTTTCAACCGGAATAAATAGCACTGACTGGCAAAGTTTGTTTCCAGAAAACGAAGAAGATATGTTAGCGCCAAGGCCACTTTATAATATTGCAACTCAGACTGCAGTTCAGCCAGGGTCTACTATTAAAATGTTAACTGGTCTTACGGCTCTTGAAAAGGGCTTAAGCCCTCATAAGACAATACGAGATATGGGGCATGTTG
>NZ_JBQDAA010000172.1:2056-4993 GCF_052089545.1 Tissierella sp.
TTTGCTTTGGACAATGAATAGAAGAACTCATGGTTATGTAAATATTTACGAAGCACTTAGAGACTCTTGTAACTATTACTTTTATTCACTTGCTATGGGGAAAAACCAAAAAACGGGAGAAAATGTAGGCGTTAAACTTGAAATAGATGATATTGTTGAAATGAGTAAAAAACTTGGTTTAAATGATAAAACGGGTATAGAAATAAATATACCTGCTGAATCATCAGGTATAATACCAAATCCTAAGAGAAAAGTAGCAAATACTAAAGCCATATTGAAATCAATATTAAATAGAGAAATTGAAAAAACCTTTAACAAAGATTATGATTACTCAGAAGAAGATAAAGAAGAAGCGATAGAAGAAATAATTTCTTGGCTCGATTTAGAAATACCACTATCTTATGGGGAAGTTATGAACAAACTAAGAGATTTAAAGATAGATCCAGAAGCAAATATAATTCATGCAAACAGTAAGGAAGAGTCTATAGCTGGAGCTATAACATTTACTTATGTAAATTTTGCTGGATGGAATATACAAGATACTTTAGGTATTACAATAGGGGAAGGACAAAATGGTTATACGCCAATGCAGATGGCAAATTATACTTCTATTATAGCTAATGGAGGATATAAGCATAAGCTTACTCTTATAGATAGTGTTAAAAACTATAATAATACTAAGTCAGTATATGAATATAAAAATAATGCTGAAAGGATAGAATTAAAAAACTATGAACATTTGGAAGATCTTAAAAAAGGAATGCTCAAGGTTACTAAAGAGGGTGCTTACAGATCTGTATTTAATAAATTCCCAGTAGATGTAGGTGGCAAAACTGGTACTGCTAAAAATGATAATAAAAACCCAATTACAAAAGAAAGCTATGATGATTTTTCATGGTTTGTAGCTTTTGCACCCTATGATGATCCTCAAATAGCTGTAGCAACTGTACTATTTCAAGGGGGAAGTGGTGGATATTCTTCACCTATGACTCGTGATATAATAGCAGAATATATGGGATTGAATAAAGAAGAAAAGGAAGAGACTATTCCTTATGAAAATACACTAATGAGATAAATTTAAAAATAACCACTAAATCTGTCAAAATAAATATTATAACTTATATAGAAAAGTTTGGATAAGTATAGTATAATGAAAGTGGTATGTAGAGGAGGATTACTATAGTTGGCTAATCCAATTATTAAGTTTAAAGGTGTACAAGAAGGATTACTTATTATTATAGATAGTTCTAATATAGAACTTATAAAAAAAGAATTAGACAAAAAAATAAGAGAAACCTCTAAATTTTACCAAGGAATTAAATTTTTAGGAGTAGAAAGTCAAAGTTTGACAAATGATGAAATCTTAGATTTAAATTTGATGCTTAAATATAAATATGATTTTAATATTGATTTAAAAACTATATTTAATGATATATTGCATCCTACTGTTGAAAAAGATTATAAAAATAAGGAAGACTCTTCAGAAAGCTTTGTAGAAGATTTTCAAGGGAATATGACAAAGTTTATATGCGGGACATTAAGATCGGGTCAGGAAATAATATATGAAGGACATGTAGTTATTATAGGAGATGTAAACCCAGGGGCTCTTATAAAAGCTAATGGAAATGTAGTGATTTTAGGCAGTCTAAGAGGAGTTGTTTATGCAGGTCTTGGTGGAGACGAAAAATCTATTATAGCTGCTTATAAACTACTTGCAAGTCAACTCAGAATATGCAATGTTATGGGTAGGGCATCTGATGAAAATGAATTTCATTACGATGTACCAGAAGTTGTTAAGTTAGTAGACGGTAAACTAGTAATAGAGCCATATTTACCCAATAGATAAAATGAGTTATGAGTTTTACTTTAAAAGGGAGGAAAATATATGCAAAATGAAAAAGGTATTTCCATAGTCATAACCTCTGGAAAAGGAGGAGTGGGAAAGACCACCACGAGTGCAAATATTGGTACAGCACTTGCAATGTTAGACAAATCAGTTGTAGTAGTTGATGCTGATATAGGACTTAGAAACCTTGATGTAGTTATGGGTCTTGAAAATAGGATAGTATATGATATTGTTGATGTAGTCCAAAAAAATTGTAGATTAAAACAAGGACTCATAAGAGATAAAAGATTTAATAAACTTTTTTTACTTCCAGCAGCTCAAACAAAGGACAAGTCTGCTATAGAACCAAAACAAATGATAGAGCTAGTAAATGAACTTAAAAAAGAGTTTGATTATATAATAATAGATTCTCCAGCTGGCATAGAGCAAGGTTTTCAATATTCTATAGCTGGTGCTGATCATGCAATTATAGTTACAACACCTGAAATTTCAGCAGTTAGAGATGCTGATAGAGTAATAGGACTTTTAGAAGCTAAGGGAGTAGAAAGTCCACGTTTAATTATAAATAGAATAAGACAAGATATGGTAAATAGAGGAGATATGATGAATATAGATGATATCTCAGATATACTTGCTGTAGATCTAATAGGAGTAGTACCAGATGATGAAGAAATAGTTGTTTCAACTAATAAAGGAGAACCGGCAGTAATAGAAGCTACTTCTCTTGCAGGGAAGGCATATATGAATATAACAAAACGTTTAACAGGAGAAGAAATAGAGTTATTAAATTTAGAAACAGATGAAGAAAGTAAGTTTAGCAAGATAATAAAATTGTTATTTGGTAAATAGGAGGGGTACTTTGGATTTTCTAAAAATATTTGGGAGAAAGAAAGAACAAAGCAAAAATGTAGCGAAAGAAAGACTTAAACTAGTATTGGTCCATGATAGGTCTGATTTGTCGCCTCAATTTTTAGATATGGTAAAAACTGATATAATAAGAGTTATATCAGAATATGCAGATATTGATGAGGAAGCTTTGGATATCAAGGTAACAAAAACAAAAAAGGATAGTAAGACAAAACCAGTTTCAG
>NZ_JBQDAA010000173.1:0-4984 GCF_052089545.1 Tissierella sp.
CACTAGTAGATGTAGAATAAAATAAGTAATAGAAAAACCAATAAATTCCATGGGGAATTTGTTGGTTTTTCTAATTTCTAACTTGTAAAAAAAATATATAAATGGTAAACTATAATAAGTACAAATGTAAGAAAAAGCTTTAATCTAAAGGATGGTTAAAATGACAAAAGGTGATAAAATTTTAATATTGGTTGTTATACTTTTGACACTTGCTTCTTTAGGTTTTATAAAAAAGCAATCACTCTCAAATGATAGTAGATTTGTAAGTATTCAAGTAGATGGTAAAGAAGTAAAAAAGATAATATTTGATGAAGAAATAGTAGGAAAAACTTTTCCAATTGACAGTGAATATGGATACAATTTAGTAGAATTTGGAGATGAAAAAGTTAGAGTCATAGAGGCGGATTGTCCTGATCAAATAGATGTAAAACAAGGATATATTTCTAAAATAGGAGAGACTATAGTTTGCCTACCAAATAAAATGATAGTAGAAATAAAGGGAATGGATAAGGACCAAGAAATAGATATAATGAATTATTAGGAAGAGATAAATATGAAAAAATTAAATAAAATGATATTTTTGTCCATATTAGTTTCTGTAGGACTAGCTCTTAGTGTTCTAGAATCAGCTATACCACTACCTGTTGCTATACCTGGAGCAAGGCTAGGCTTATCTAATATGGTAGTACTTGTTACATTAGTAGTTTTTGGATTTAAAGAAGGATTGATAGTTTCAGGACTCAAAAGTGTAGTTTTGATGCTTGTAACTGGAAGTGTGTCAAGTTTTATCTATAGTATTGCAGGCGCAATACTTTCTTGTATTGCCATGTATATGGTTTATAGATATTTTTCTAAAATCTTTAGCCTTATAGGTGTAAGCATATTTGGTGCACTTTTTCATAACTTTGCTCAAGTAAGTGTGGCAAGCCTTATGCTTAGTAATATTAAAATATATACATACCTTCCTTTTCTGATGTTAACTAGTATTTTTACAGGGTATTTTGTAGGGCTTGCATCTACATATATAATAAGAAATTTAAAAAAGAATTTTACTGTTTTATTAGAAAATAAATAAGAAGGAAATAAATATGAATGATATAATACTTGCATCAGCTTCTCAAAGAAGAAAAGATATTTTAGAAAAATATAATTTAAAATTTAAAATTATGGAAAGTCATATAAAGGAAACAGTTAGTAAATATGAAGGGCCAGAAGAGCTTGCTATGTCACTTGCTTTTAGAAAAGCTTATAAAATTAGTGTTGAAAACCCCAATAATATAGTCATAGGGGCTGATACAGTAGTTTATTATAAAGGTAAGATTTTATCTAAACCTAAAGATTATGATGATGCTTTAAGGATGTTAAATATCCTAAGTGGAAATACTCATGAAGTTATAACTGGTATTAGCCTTATAAATTTAGAAAAAAAGATAAAAATAGTAGATTTTGAAAAGACAAAGGTAAAATTTAGGCAATTAGATAAGGATATTATAGATACCTATGTATCTACAGGGGAACCATTTGATAAAGCTGGTTCTTATGGAATTCAAGGTTTAGGAGCTCTTTTAGTTGACAAAATAGAAGGTTCATACTTAAGTGTAGTGGGGCTTCCTTTAGTAAAATTAGATAAAATACTCAATAAATTTTTTGACATAAGTATTATAAATATGAATAAGTAGGTGTTTATATGGATAATGCAGTTGAATTTGAGAGAAAATATACTATAAAGGAGTTACCAGTAAGCGAAAGACCAAGAGAAAAGTTAGCAAACTATGGGGCAGAGAGATTATCAAATGCAGAACTTATTGCACTTATAATAAGGACTGGGCATAGGGATGATACTGCTCTTGATGTAGCTAATAGAATACTTAGTATGGATGAGAGAGGATTAAGTTACCTTACAAATGTTTCTGTAAAAGAACTTACTAAAATTAAAGGTATAGGGATATGTAAAGCTTCCCAAATATTAGCAAGTATAGAAGTTGGTAAAAGGATTAACAGATGGTCAGCTGAGGAAAAGATAAAAGTTACCTCACCGGATATACTAGTAAATCTTATATCTGATAAAATGAGGTTTCTAAATAAGGAACATTTTGATATAGCTATATTAGATACTAAAAACCAAATAATATCTATAGAAAATATCTCTATAGGAACCTTAAATGCTTCAATAGTACATCCTAGAGATGTATTTTATGCTGCAATAAATAAAAGTGCAAATTCAATTATTTTAATACATAATCATCCAAGTGGGGATCCTGCTCCAAGTAGTGAAGATATAAATATTACAAATAGACTTAAAGATGCTGGAGACTTAATAGGGATAAAAGTATTGGATCATATAATAATTGGAGACAATAGATATGTTAGCTTTAAAGAGAAAAACTTAATTTGAAATTGTGGAGGAGAAAATAAATGGGAATTTTTGATTTTATGAATAAAGATATGGGTATTGACTTAGGTACTGCAAACACACTAGTATATGTAAAGGGTAGAGAGATAGTAACGCGTGAACCTTCAGTAGTTGCTATTCAGACTACAAATAAACAAGTTCTTGCAGTAGGTGAGGAAGCAAAGAGAATGATAGGTAGAACTCCGGGAGATATAATAGCTATAAGACCTTTAAAAGATGGGGTTATTGCTGATTTTGATGTAACACAAAGTATGTTGAAACATTTTATAAAGTCTGCTTATAAAAGAAAATCCTTGTTTCAACCTAGAGTTGTAGTATGTGTACCAAGTGGAGTTACAGAGGTAGAAAAAAGAGCTGTAGAAGAAGCAGCAGTTCATGCAGGAGCAAGAGAAGCATACCTAATTGAAGAGCCTATGGCAGCAGCTATAGGAGCAGGTCTTCCAGTTCATGAACCTACGGGTAGTCTTATTGTAGATATTGGTGGGGGAACTACGGAGGTAGCTGTTATTTCCCTTGGAGGTATCGTAACTAGCAAATCTATAAGAGTAGGTGGAGATGAGCTAGACGAGTCTATCGTAAGCTATATCAAAAAGACATATAATCTTATGATAGGTGAAAGAACTGCAGAAGAAATAAAAATAAACATTGGATCTGCTGATGGTGGTACTGAAAAAAAACTTATGGATATACGTGGAAGAGACCTTATAAGTGGACTTCCAAAAACTATAGAGATAAGTTCGGTAGAGATATATGATGCATTAAAAGAGCCAGTGGCTAATATAATAGAAGCTATAAAGACAAGTTTAGAGAAGACTCCTCCAGAACTTGCATCAGATATAATAGAACAAGGTATTATGCTAACAGGTGGAGGAGCTTTACTTGATGGTATGGATAGACTTATAACTGAAGAGACAGGTATGCCTGTTAAGATTGCAGAAGAACCACTTGATTGTGTTGCTATAGGGACAGGGCTTGCATTAGCGAATATAGAAGTTATCAAAAAGACTATTTCCAGTACTAAAAAACTAGGATAACAGGTGATTTAAATGTATTTTTTCAAGAAATACAAAAACAAAATGATAGTGACATTAGTTGCTATCATTTTAATTGTTACAATGGGGATGACTAACGGAAGAGATGATGGTATCACAGGAGGAGAAAACTTTTTAGGAAACCTTTTTTCGCCCATAAGTAAAGCTTTTTATACTATTGGAAACTCGGTATCTACTGGCTTTCAAAATTTAGGCGGATTATTTAATTTTGAAGAAGAAAAAGAAGACTTAGAAAATGAGATTGCAAAACTTAAAGCTGAGAATAGAGACCTTGAAAATATTGTAGGAAAATCTGATTTCTTAAGAAAAGAAGCCAAGCTTTTAGAAGATAGTGAACTGGAACTAGTTTCTGCACAGATAACGAGTAAAGAAGCTGGGAATTGGTACAATAAATTTACAATTGATAAGGGTAAAGAAGACGGTATAAAAAATGGCGATATAATAATACAAGGTGTAGAGGTAGACGGTGAAATAGTAGAAGAAGGCCTTGTGGGTAGAATTTTAGAAGTTGGCGATAAGTGGTCAAAAGTTTCATCTATAATAGATGAACAAAACAGTATATCTTTTAAGAGTATAAGAACTCAAGATGGAGGCATGATTAAAGGAAGTATAGATAGTGATATAGAAGGTTATCTATTTGACAGAAAAGCAGATATAGTTGTAGGTGACAAACTATATACCTCAGGTCTTGGAAAAGGATACGTAAAAGATTTATATATAGGTGAAATTGAAGATGTTATACAATTAGAAGAAGAACTTATGAAAAAGATTGTTGTAAAACCTGCTGTAGATTTTAAAAAAATGTATAAGGTATTTGTAATAGTAGAATGATATGGGGGATATAATTGACAATTATTACCATGGTTATAATCATTATAGTAAATTTAATATTACAAGGCAGTGTATTACCTTTTTTTGACTTTCTTGTATTTGCACCAAACCCAGCATTAGCTTCCATAGCCGTAATTGCATTATTTAAAGGCAAATATTATGGGGCTTTTTTTGGTTTGGTCATGGGGTTATTTCAAGATATACTCCTTGGAGACGTAATAGGAATGCATGCGCTTACATATTTTCTAATAGGATATGGTTCTGGAATGTTGAATTATTCTTTAAACAATGAAAATACAATAATTCATCTTATTTTTACAGCAATTAGTACAATTGTATATAATATAATGTATTTTTTAATAATATATTTTTTAGCGAGAGATGTTTCTTTAGCTGCATCAATTAGAAGAATTTTTTCCATTGAAATTTTATATAATTGCATTTTAGCTTTTATGTTTTATAAGCTTCTTTATAAAATATTTAGAATATCTTCTCTTAAGTTTGGAAAGAGACAAAGGTGATAAAGGATGAATTTAAAAGATAAATTAACAAATAGATATAACATTATAATGGCTGTAGTTATTCTTATGATATCTGTGCTTTCTATAAGGCTTGCTATTATGACTATAGCGGAAGGCGATCATTATAGAGACATATCAGATAATAAAATAGTTAAGGATATATATAA
>NZ_JBQDAA010000174.1:0-4937 GCF_052089545.1 Tissierella sp.
AATTTAAAAGTATCATATCTAAAGTGGCTATAATATTTCTTATCTTATTTATATCAATAGCAACACTAACAGTTACTGTAGATGCATTTAGGGTTAAACTTTTTAATACTATAATAAAAAATACTGAAAAATACTTAGATATTGAAGTAAATGAAGAACCAAAATCAGAAATAAATAAGATTGAACAAAATATAGATGAATTTTATGAATTGGAATACATTCCAGGTGGATTTGAGCTAGATTATGTAGAGGATTTAGGGGATACAAAAATAGTAAATTATATTAATAATAAAAATGAAGAAATATTATTTAACCAGTCTCCAAATGGCACCAATTTCCAATTAGATTCTGAAGATGCAGCTATTAGAGAAATAGATATTATTGGAAATGAAGGTATTATTCTTAAAAAAGAAGATAGAACAACTTTATTTTGGAATAATGAAGAATATAGCTTTTATTTATTGTCTACTATAAATGAAAAAGAGTTAATTTCTATGGCGAAAAGTTTAATTAAAAAATAAATTTAAATAAAGTGTAACGAAATCACCCCCTCGATTGTTAATAATAATAGAAGGGGGTGATAGTTTGATATGAAAAAGATATTAAAGGTATTAGGAGTCTTAATAATTGCATTACTAATATTCACAAAACAGGGGCAAGCAGTAGAATTAAATGAGATTGAAAATGTTAGACCTTTATTTACAAATATTAATGTATTTCAAAGTACACTTGATATTTCTTCTAATGGGAAATCATCAAGTACAGTTTACCTTAATGCAAGAAATGTAGATAAGGTAAAAATTATTTCATATTTACAACAATATAAGTCTGGAAGATGGACAACAATCAAAAGCTGGTCAGGATCCAGAAACTCAACTAGTTATGGTTTGGCAAAGAATTGGTATGTAAATAAAGGATATTCTTACAGATTTATTTCTTATGGATATGTTTATAAAGGTAATAGAATAGTCGAGAGTACTAGTCGAATTAGTAGAGTAATAGTTTATTAATTTTAAAATAAAAGGGGGAGTAAAAAATGAAAAAAAGAGGTATTAGCTTATTATTAACTATTTGTATGATAGTTCCATTAGCACTACCATCTACAGCATATGCTCAAGTGAATAGTGAAGAGTTAAAACAAAAAGTTGATAGAATTGAGGAATATGAATATGAATATGAAGAAATACAAGTATTAACATCTGAAAACAATAATAGTAGTGCATTAAACATAGAAAAAATTAGAAGTATCGAAGAAATAAATAAAAAAAACATAGAAATAGCAAAACGAGGAGTAATAGAACTTGACCTAAAATCTAAAAATTTAGAGTTTATAGAGGAAGCTTGCTTAACGGAACTAGAGCAACTAGAAAATGATACAGATGTTGTTTTAAATGAATATACAGTTTTAGTTCCAAAACAGAAAGCGGCGACACCAACATATTTTACTAAATACAAAGGAAGGACATATTATTCTTTAGTAACTAGCAGAAGCAATCAAACAGTCCAAAAACTTAAAGTATCAAATAAAACAAAGATAAACTCATGGCTTAAAAATATAGCTTCAATAGGGATGATGTTCGACAGCTCCTGGGTATCAACAATAAGTGGAACAGTTATGTCCGCATCACTACCTTCAAATTACAGGGTTCATAATTCGGATTGGGCAGATGCTTACATTCAGGTGAATCCGAAGAACAGAGCGATATATGCAAAAAAGAATGGAAAATTTATTAATTTAGTAAACAAAGAATTCGGACCAGTTCGACCGTATGTAGTCTATCACGCAAATGATGCTACAGCGACTAAACCTACAGTTACATCTTGGTATAGTCGTAAAAATTATCCTAATCCAACTCCTGGGAATAGTTCTGATTTACTATATAACGCAAAAGCAATATACGATACTGGGGCTTCTCCTATATCATTTAAGTTAAATAAAATTGTTAGGCTCAGATGGAGATAGGAAAAGTAGATTAATTAAAAATTATCTTTTTTTAGATTAAGAAGGCGGAAAGTGGTGAAAAAACATTATAAAAAAAACATATAAATATATTTTGTTTTTTGCATTGATTGTGATAACAGTATATTTTATAAAAGTTAATAACTCGCCTAAAGACTTTAATGATTTATATCAGTTCAAAATCGACGAAATAATAGGTGGAACTATTTCATATATGGGGGATACTGATTATGAATTTACCTCAGAAGAAATGAAGGATTTTGTGAGTTTGCTTAAAAATAGTGAATACTACAGAGATGGTAAAGTTTCTAATGTAATAGAAGGTTATTTATATTATATTCAACTTAATTTAAAGGGGGATAAATTTATTGATATAGTATTATCTGATCAGGAATGTTTAATTAAATCTGATGTAAAATATAAAATAATTTCAACAAAAAATATAAATGAGTATATAACAAATATGCTACAGGAGAACTAATCAGAAACAAGAAGTAACACATATGAATTTGGAATCAAATTTAAAATCAAAAGTCCAGAAATCAGTAAAAATAGATATGTTCTGGAAATAAAGCATATCATGAGAGTAAAGTAAATAAGAGGAGCTTATATTCCTTCTCTATTACTCTCAGTGGATATTTAAATATGTAAAACAAGAGATTCACTAAAAAGAATTTCTTGTTTTTTATTTTAAAGCTTTTCATAATACTAAATATATTATTATTTACATTTGTTTAGCTGATCTAAGATAAAAGAGAATAAAGTAGTCATATATTATGAAATTTTCCAAAAAGGCATAAGCATTTATGATAAAAGGATGTGTATTTTTTATAGATCCTACTTTTTCATTTAATATTGAGATTTACTCAATCTAGCCTAAATAACTGAAGTCAAAGTGCTAAGTCTAACGATAGAATTGTAGAACATAGAGGTGCTGTCAACTATTCCTCTGACGCAGAAAAAAATAGCTAGACTTAAAAAAGAACTTCGAGATAAAGATGATGCCTTAGACATCTTAAAAAAGGCTATAGGCATACGTGTGTACTGAAGAAATACTTGAGACTAAGTGTTTCGAACTATATAAAAGATGAAGGAGGGCCCTTCGCATTCGCTATGCAGGTAGAGATTGCAAATCACCATAAGGTGCTATGACCAAAAATCATGGTATTGAGCGTTATGGAAAAGGCAAATCAATGATTTTGTCAGATGAGTGTTATGGAGATGAATGAAAATGAACCATTGATGACGCTTCGAAAAGCCCAGATGTTATCAAAACTATGTTTGTATGCTAACATAGGATAAATTTAGAGATGACCTGTTTATTGTCTAAGTGATAACCGGAGTAAAGATGGCATGAACATAACATAGGCTTTTATATAGAACAGTAGAACCTACGACTTTGATGATAAGGGAAAAGCCACAAGTAAAGAACTTACGAGGGTGAAAATACCAATGCAAAGTATAGGGTCGGAACAGTTCGTAGTAGTGATGAAGATGCTGTAATGGGATATGAGCAAAGGGACTGTATCATTCGGTTTTATGGTTTAGTCAACCAAAGTAATCTTGTGGGAGGAACTAAATGATTAAAACAAAGTCATATTATATACCGAAACAGTTAGTTTATGATTCATATAAGATAATAAAAGCAAATAGAGGGTCTGCAGGTATAGATGGGGTTTCTATGGAAATATTCGAAGAAAACCTTAAAGATAATCTATATAAAATATGGAATAGAATGTCATCGGGAACTTATTTTCCACCACCAGTAAAAGCAGTTGAGATACCAAAGAAAGATGGTGGGAAAAGAATTCTTAGAATACCTACAATTGCAGACCGTATAGCATAAATGGTTGTAAAAATTGTATTTGAAAGAAAGGTTGATAAGTATTTCTTAAAAGATTCTTATGGTTATAGACCAAACAAATCTGCTCATGATGCGATTGAAATAACTAGAACAAGATGTTGGAAATATAATTGGGTTCTTGAATATGATATTAAAGGACTATTTGATAATATTGACCATGAACTTTTAATGAAAGCAGTATATAAACACACTGATTGCCCATGGGAAATTTTATACATCAAAAGATGGTTAGTTGCTCCAATTGAATCTAAAGGCAAACTAATAGAAAGAAATAAGGGAGTACCTCAAGGGGGTGTTATTAGCCCCATATTGTCAAATTTATTTCTTCATTACGCAGTAGACCTCTGGTTGCAGAGAGAATTTCAAAATAATGAATGGTGCAGGTACGCAGATGATGGAGTAATCCATTGTAAAAGCGAAAAACAAGGTATTCTCCTCCTTAAAAGGTTGAAATCAAGATTTGAAGAATGTAAACTGGAGCTATATCCTGTAAAAACAAAGTTAGTCTACTGTAAAGATAGCAATAGAAGATTAGACTATGGGGATATTGAATTTACATTTCTAAGTTATACTTTTAGACTAAGAAAAGCAAAAGGTTCTAACGAAAAATCCTTTACTAGCTTTTTACCAGCTATAAGTCAAGAATCGAAAAACAGAATAAAACAAACCATTAGGGGATGGAGACTTTTTTGGATGACTAATAAATCATTAGAAGAAACAGCCAAAGATCTAAACCCTATAATTCGTGGATGGCTAAACTATTACGGTAAATATGGTAGAAAAGAATTAGCTACTACTTTGGAGCATATAAACACACATTTAGCTTTATGGATACAAAGAAAGTATTTAAAATACAAAAACAGACCATTGAAATCTAAAAGCTTTTTAAATAAACTAACAAAATCCAATAAAGATTTATTTGTTCATTGGAAAGTAGGTATAGTCTAAAGACTGAAGGATAAGAGCCGTATGACATGAGAGTGTCACGTGCGGTTTTGTGAGGGGCTAGGGTGCCCTCGGTCTACTCGACTGCACAACGACTAATTGAAGCAATATATCTTGAGCTTGATAAAGCTAGAAAGAAACGTCAAATTTCAGTTAACGGTGTGTCTA
>NZ_JBQDAA010000175.1:0-2961 GCF_052089545.1 Tissierella sp.
TTTCTTGTGGATAACACAGATATTTTTAAAAATCACATTCTGCAACTATCTAATCTATACTAATATACCATATAAAAACAATAAAATAAAACAGATTATTTAAAAAATAATCTGTTTTATTTAACTATTGGGACAAGATATGGAGTGTTTGTATATTTATTTTTCTCTAAATAAACATCCATATGGTAAGCTCTCTTTATATTTTTCTTAGTTATCACATCTTCAGGGCTTCCTTCACTTATTATTTCACCATCATTTAAAAATATAATCCTATCTGAATATCTGGCTGCCAAGTTTATATCATGTAGTATTATTATAATTGTAGTATTTTTATCTTTATTTAAATCTCTTAATAAATTTAAAACCTCAATTTGATGATTTATATCTAAGTTTGAGGTTGGTTCATCTAAAAGTATAATTGAGGAATTTTGAGCTAATGCTTTGGCTATCACAACTCTTTGTTTTTCCCCACCAGAAATTTCAGTTATAAGTCTATTTCTAAGATCTATAGTAGATGTAAGCTTTAAGGCTTCTTCTACTATAGATTTGTCTTCTAAGTTTTCTTTTTCAAATCTTCCCTTATATGGATGTCTTCCCATAGATACAATATCTTCTACTGTAAATTCATAATTTATATTTGTCTCTTGAGGAACTAAAGATATCTTTTTTGCTATTTCAAGTCTTTTAAACTCTTCTATGTTTTTACCATGTAAATATATCTCCCCCTTATTTGGAGTATATATACTATTTAACATTTTAAGGAGTGTAGACTTTCCTGAACCGTTAGGTCCTATAATACTTATAAACTCTCCTTTTTTAATACTAAAAGATAAATCTTTTAAAATAAGATTCTCCTTATATCCAAATTTTATATTGTCTACTTTTAATGCATTCATTGTTTTCTCCTCTTTCTATAAACCTTTTTTACTATTTATTAATAAATATATAAAAAAGGGTCCACCAAATAATGCTGTAATAATCCCTACAGGTATTTCTATAGGTGAAATAATAGTTCTAGCTATTGTATCTGCAAAGACCATAAATACTCCTCCTATCAGAGCAGAAGAAGGAAGAAGTATCCTATGGTCAGGTCCTAGCATGAGCCTAACAATATGAGGTATTATTAAACCTACAAAACCTATTATTCCACTTATTGAAACAACTAAAGATGTAATAAGTGTACCTAGTATAAGAATATATACCTTTGTTTTTTCTACATTTACTCCTAGACTTTCAGCTGACTCTTCCCCTGTCAAAAGGATGTTTAAATCCCGTGCATAAAAATTCATAATAAATATAGCTATTATTATAATAGGTCCTAAAGTTAAAATAGGCTCCCATCCTTTTCCAGATAAACTCCCAAGAGTCCAATATATTATTTTACTCATATCTTTATTATTTAACACCATCATAAAAGACATTATAGCTGTAAAAAATTGTCCTACAGCTACCCCCGCGAGAAGAAGAGTTGTAGTTGGCACTTTGTTTTTGATTTTAGAGATATTATATACTAAAAATACAGCTATAAGTCCTCCTATAAATGCAAACAAGCTTATATTAGATATATTTAATATGGAAAAATTTAGTTTCAAAACTATAGAAAGTGTTGCCCCTAGAGCAGCTCCAGATGATATACCTATTATATATGGATCTGCCATTGGATTTTGAAAAAGAGCTTGAAAAGATCCCCCGGTTATAGAAAGACTCATACCTACTAGTACTCCAAGCACCACCCTAGGAAGTCTAATGTTCCATATAATATTTTTATAAGAATCTTTTATATTCATTATATCAATACTTTTATTGATAAATGGAATTTTAGACCCTATTATTTTAAATATGTCAACTACACTTACATCCGCTGTCCCTATTGTAGAAAAAAAGCCTATAGAAAGTACCAGGAGTGCAGTTAAGCTAAGTATAATTGTTTTATACTTAGCTTTTTTAAATATGATTTTCATATTTACCTACTATTTAAAACTATCTGGGTGTATAGTTTTAGCTATCATTTCAAGAGCTTCAACTATTCTTGGACCTGCTCTTGAAGCTAGATTTCCATCTACTAGATAAATACTTTCTTCTTTTATAGCTGTTAAATCACTATATCCTGGTCTTTCTGCTATTGTTTCTTTACTTACATCTGGGTTATCATCAGGAGCTATATAAATCTCTGGATCTTTTTCCACTAATGTTTCCAAATCATACTCTGCATATGCTTTATCGGCATCACCAGCTATATTTTCTCCATTAGATAAAGTTATAAGTTCATCCATAAATGAACCTGGTCCTGCAGCCTGTAATGGATCGTGCCATACTTCATAAAATACTTTCTTTTCTTCTGTATCTTTAACCTTTTCTATTATATTGTCTCTATGACTCATCATTTCATCTGTTATTTCTTTTGCTTTTTCTTCACTTCCAGTAGCATTACCTATAGCTTTAATAGTTTCAACTATTTCATCTATAGATTCTGGCATATAAGATATAATTTTTATATTCGCTTCTTTTAGTCTATTAGCTTCATTTTCATCCATTTCACCATAACTTAATACTATATCTGGATCTAATTCTATTATTTTTTCTAAGTTCATTCCTTCATAATCTCCTATTTTTTCTTTTTCAAGAGCTTCTTCAGGATAATCACAAAATGATGTAACTCCTACTACATTATCTCCAAGTCCAAGTGCAAAAAGTATTTCAGTATTATTTGGAGCTAATGAAACTATTTTTTCTGGTTTGTTTTCTAACTCTATTTCATTTTCAAATCCATCTTCTATTGTCTTTGGAAATTCTGTATTTTCTGTAACTGGTGTTTCCTCTTCCTTATCAGGTTCTGTTGTATCTTTCTGACTACAAGCTACTACTACTGTTAATAATAATATAAGTGTTAAAATAAATGAAAATCTTTTTACGTTTTTAAGTTTCATGTCTTCCTCCTTAGTTTTTAAAAAACAAAAACTT
>NZ_JBQDAA010000175.1:2971-4915 GCF_052089545.1 Tissierella sp.
ATCCCAACAAATATTAGGATAAGTTTAGTAGATTAAGAAATTTCTTATCCTCCCTCCGAGGTAAATTTAATATAGATAAGGTATCCTGACTTATGCTTTAACCTACTCCTAAAACCTTCCCAAGTATTTTGGTGGTATAACTTTAGTTTCGTACACATATACAGTAGCGGGGGCTGTAATGGATTCCAACCATTTTCCCTTTTAATCCCTTAAGGAATATCTATGTTTTATTTAATTTTAATTCTAAGTTTATTATAACAAATTTTCAATATAGTTCAAGCTTAAAATACTCTACTTATACATACTAACTATTGAGACAATTTTCTCATCCTCGCTTCTATTCCGGTTTTGGTTCTGGATCTGGCTTCGGTTCTGGTTTTGGATCTGGCTCCGGATCTGGCTTCGGTTCTGGTTTTGGATCTGGTTTTGGTTCCGGATCTGGTTTTGGTTCTGGCTTGGGTTCTGGTTTTGGTTTAGGTTTCTGCTCTGGTTTTGGCTTTGGTTTCTGCTCTGGTTTTGGCTTTATAGAAGCTTGTGCTTTAGGTCCAATATGATATATTGCTTCCCTTTCTCTATAATAATCAGAGCTTACTCTTTTTGTTTCTATAACTTTACCATTTTTAACTTTGTGTTTATATGTTGTAACTTTGTATCCATTTCTACCACTTTGTGCAAGCTTTCTAGCTCCAGCTTCTAGGTTATTTTTGCGAATTTCCTTTGTTCTGTGAGGTATTACTTGTGTAATCTTAGGCTTCATTTGGATAGTATAGTCTCTATTTTCTTTATCTCCATATATATCAAAATAAACAGTTCTATTAACTACCCTAGCAGATATATATATAGGATAATCAAAATCGTTCCTAAACTTTAAATCTAAATAATCTCCCGCTACTACTGCATCAAGACCTTTAGCCATATAAGCAGAAGGTATGGAGTGATGGGACCTTTCAGTCACTGTTAAGTCAGCACGTAGTAGTGCATTATATAGTGTAGTTGAAGTTTGACATATGCCTCCCCCAACACCAGGTGTCAAATCACCATCCACTATTACAGGTGCATCTTTGTAGCCCGTTCCTGTATTTACTGGCCCAACAGTTGAATTGTAAGATATATTATCTCCTGGATGAATTATTTTACCATTGAACACTCTAGTTGAAAGTTTAATATTATTTACCCTACCAGGTCCACTTCTATTAAATGTAGTAGAGGAATTACCTATTACTCCATTTATTCTACTATAATATTCTTTTGTATATTTAGGTTTTATAGTCTCCATTGGTATATCTATATCATCTACTTTATCAATTTTATCAATGTTTTCTTTAATTTTAGGAATAAGTTTTTTCTTGTCTACTTTATATCCAGGTTTTCCTTCATCTACTTTAGGATTTCCGCCATTAAAGTTAAACTTAGCATTTACAACTTCTCTATCTATTTCTTTTGCAATATTATCAGCTTCTTCTTCTATTTTTTTGTCATCATATAAAGATTTTAGTTTAATATCTTCTTTATCTTTTTTAAATGACCTTATTTTTTTATATCTTCCAAATAGATTTCCATATCTTCCAAGCTTATAAGCATCATCTACTGCTTTCTCATAATCATACTTAAATCCTATATCTTTTAATGCAATTGTATACTCTTTTTCTTCTCCTTTAAGTTTCATTGGCTTTTCTGTCATTTCTTCTTGTTTTTTATTTTTTACAATTTTAAGAGCTTCTTCTTTAGTTTTGTCACTAACATCTATACCTGAAATTGAAATGCCTTCATATATTTCATCTCTTTCAACTGTGCTTTTTATACTTAATAAAACAATTCCAGAAACTAATATTAAAATAAGTCCTATAGCTATTAACCATCTTTTCATCTACTCACCCTTTACTTATAATAATTTAGCTCGTTGCAGAACTCTACAACTCGCATATTTACTACGTTTATTTACAT
>NZ_JBQDAA010000176.1:0-4901 GCF_052089545.1 Tissierella sp.
CATTGTAAAATATATAGTTGAAGCCCATGGAGGAAGAATAAGGGTAGAAAGTATAGAAAATAGCTTTACAAAGTTTATAATTGTTTTTCCTCTATAGTATATTTTTTCAAGGTTTTTCTTCTGAAAAAATATACTATACATATAAGTGTCGGTATTATGGTTGAAAATATAAAAGGAATATATAATACATTCTTTAGAAAAAATTCGTTTACTCCTAATAGTTCTTTATTTGTTAGGTTAATTGACACAACTCCTACAATTATAGTTAATATTATAACTAATGCTCTACCTTTTTTTATATTAAATACATCTTTAAAACACATAAGACTAAAAAATAAATATATGGCTACTTTGCCAGTATGAGCACTTAGCCATGTGATAACATAGAGTATATCTATTCTTTCAAATACAGAACTGTATTTTATAAGTCTTGAATATATTAAAAATGGATAGATAAGGTTCTTTGACTGCTCTACTCCAAGACTAGCTTGAATTACTATATTTATAGTTGTAACAAATAGCAAAGAATATATAACACTTTTTATAAATACTTTATTTATGCTTTTTTTATCTGTTAAATATTTCGCTCCCATTGATAATAGAAATATATCTGTAAAGATTAAAGAAGTTAAAAATGTGCCCTTATTTATTTCCATTAAAGTAGAGTCTTTTAATATAGGTCGTAAAAGGTTGATATCTACGTTTTTAAGTCCTGCTATAACCAATAATATAATCCCAATAAAAGCCAATGAAGATATCATCTCACCCGACCAAAACATTAAAACTATTCCCTTTGATAAGATATATAAGCTTACTATTAAAAGTAAACCTATTATAACCATATTTGAAATGGAGGGAAGTAAATTTACGCCTGCAAGTTGGGCTTCTATTCCTATTAAATATATAGAATATGCTAAAAAGTAAATTCCATATACTAAATTAATTATTTTACCTCCCTTTTTACCAAGTATTATAGAAAAGTATTCTATCATGTTAAGGCCTTTAAATTTATTTACTAAAAATAAAATAGGTATTGCAAAAAATATAGCATAAAAAAATGAAAGTAATATAATAATCCAGTTGTCTTGATTTGATGGAGGGAAATCCATAGAACCAAAATAGGACAAAGACATAGTAACTCTAAATATAGTTAACATAAATATCATCTGGCGATTGCTTATTTTATCATTACTCATATATACTCTTCTTTATAGACATCGATTTGTTTGTAAAACCTGAATCATTTATACTTGCATCCACACTTATTGTATACTCCAAGTCTTTGAAAACTTCTGTCCAATCTTCTTTTATATCATTCCATATATGAGGATATTTTGTATATACTAAGCGACCTATACTAAATGTATCTACTTCCAATTCTGCCTGAGCCTTTTTAAGAGTGTCTCCTATAGTACCCTTTATATTTTTTTGTATGCTTTGTTCTATCTTATTTATAGTCTCAGACTCATTTAAATCTATACTTCTTTGAGTGGATTTTAAGCTTCCACTAAGTTTTAAATCTATAAATAAGTGAAATTTATCATCTATTAATTTAATATCCATCTTTGTTTTATTTTTATATATCCTAAAAGAAGTATAATTATGTTTATGTTTTTTTTCACGTTTTTCTTTTATTATATCTTTTGGAGTCCTAAACACTATATCACCTTGTTCATATTCATCTACTATAAATCTAAATCCTGCAATCTCTTCACCAGAAAAATATCCAACCAATTTGCCTTCTTTGAAAACCCCTCCTCCTTCCACGCTTAAAACTTCTCTAAATTCATTTTCACCCTCTTTTCTAACCGTTGACTTTTCTACTAGTCCAAAAACTTGACCTTCATTTTTTTGATATATATATTTAAAAAAATCACTTATATTTAAAGTTCTATGCTTACTATTTAATCCATCTTGCTTTGCTATCTCATATATATATTTCCCAGAAGAATTAGATTGACCTTCATTTATACCCATTACTTCATAGGCTTTAGCATTCTTTGCTATCATTAAAAATGTAGTTTCTCTTATTTCATTATCCCTAGAAAATATATCTGCAAATCCATCAAGTCCATTTTTAGCTAGATCTTCACCAATTATTATCATATGAGCATGAGGATAGTAGAGTTTTTTATCAAATGTAAGGCTTGCATTTGACATTGCTTCTTGTATGGTTCTCCCTCTACTTATTACAAACCTAGCAAATTCTTGACTTTCATTACCTTCATTACTAGAAACATCCATAGGATTTATTACTTCGTTTGTGAGCACCACTTCATCTCCATCTACATCTAATCCTACAGCTACTACTATGCCAAGAGTATCTATCTCATTTGAAATAGTACAAGATATTAAAAAAACATTTAGAAAGATAAGTAAAAAGGCACTAAATAACTTTAATAATTTATTCATTTTTCTTCATCTCTTTTCCTTGCATTTTTAGGAGTTAATACATTTGGTCTTATATTTAAATCTTGTTTTGGAAATTTCAATATATTATCCTTCATCCCTTGCATATCCCAAGGAGCCATAGGCCACATATAGGGGACTCCAAAAGATTTTATACTGACTAGTTGAACCCCAATCATAACTAAACCTAAAGACACTCCATAAAGTCCTGTGACACTTGCAATAAGCACAAATATTAGTCTATAAACAGTTATCATTTCTCTAAGTTTTGGAACGACAAACTCTGCCATGCCTGATAATGCTACAGCGATAACAAGGCTTGCACTTACTATCCCTGCATCTATTGCCGCTTGACCTATTACAAGACCCCCAACAAGTGTAACTGCTTCTCCTATAGCTTTAGGGAGCCTTGTAGAAGATTCTTTTAAAAGTTCAAAAAATATAACCATTATCACAGCTTCAAGTGCTGATGAAAAAGGCACTCCTTCTCTTTGAGCAGCTATAGATATCAGTAAATCTGTAGGAACCATCTCTTGATGGAAGGATATTAAGGCTAGATATATAGCTGGAAATGTGAAGCTTATTATAAATGCTATTATTCTTATTATTCTTAAAAATGTAGCATATTGTGGTCTTATATACTGGTCTTCTGCAGTATGAAAGTTTTCTATGAAAAGTTTTGGTAGGGTTAAGACATCTGGACTACCATCACAGATTACACCTATACGACCTTCCATTATTTTTCCTGCCACTACATCTGGTCTTTCAGTATAGGAAAGACTTGCAAATATTCTATTGATATTATCGTCTATAAAGCTTTCTATATTTCCACCATCTAAAATAGCATCAGTATCTATATTTAAAATTCTACTTCTTAACTCTTCTAATACTTCTGGTTTTACTATTTTATCTATATATACTAAAGAAATATCAGTATTTGTTACATTGCCAATTGTATAGTCTTCAAATATTAAATCATTGTTTTTAACTCTTTGTCTAATTAAAGATTTGTTTACATCTATCTCTTCTATAAAAGCTTGTTGGGGTCCTCTTACACTAGTTTCATTATCTGCTGTGCCTAGATCTCTTTCTTTCCATTTAGATATATTATATATATAAGAACAGTCTAGTCCTTCAATGAATAATATAACCCCACCTCTAGTCATAGGATTTATTGAATTTTTTAAGTCTTTTATTTCTGTATAATTAGAAATAAAAATTTTAGAATTTATATTTTCTTTTATATCTAAGTCTTCTTTTAAAGGTTTTATTATGTCTTCATTTAATATGTTTTGATCTATGGTATTGCCTATATAAGCTATCAATATTGATATATCTGAAAGTGTCTTAAACTCATATAAGACTAGATCAGATGTATTGTTAAAAAGTTCTTTTAAATTTTCTTTATTTATATTTATTTCTTTAGAGATCAAGTCATCACCCACTTCTTATAGATTATAAACAAAACCACAGAAAAATATAACAGAAAAATATTTTTTCTTATATTTTTTATGTTTTCCTATATTTAATCTAAGTTAATAGTCGTATATTTATTTAGCACATACATTAAGATTGGGATTAAAACAATTTGAATAGCTATCTCCAGGAGGCCTAGGACTACTGTCCCTTCTACTATATAAATATTTAATATAAGCATCATCCTATTAAATATTTATAGATTTATATTCTTTGCAATTGATAGTGGTTATCGTTTACATCTTCCTTATTTTATGCTATAATCTTTTTAAGGCTTAAATTATCCGCGGCAAATAATTTAGGAGATGAATAAATATGGCAAAAATGATGGTACCCCGATTTAAACAATCTAGGAGATTAGGATTAAATGTTTGTGGTCATCCAAAAGCTATGGATAGAGCTACAAAAGGTTCTTCAAGAGAAGACAGAAAGTTAACAGAATATGGTAAGCAATTATTAGAAAAACAAAGACTAAGAGCCTATTACGGAGTAATGGAAAAGCAATTCACAAGATACGTTAGAGAAGCTATGAAAGCTCCAGAACTTACAGGTACAGCTCTTGTTAAATCTTTAGAAACTAGACTTGATAACTTAACATATAGAATGGGTTTTGCCTCTTCTATTAGACAAGCAAGACAAATGGTAGTTCATGGACATATCTTGTTAAATGGTGAAAAGATAAATATACCGTCTTACAAGGTAAATGTTGAAGATACCTTATCTCTAAAGGAAAAATCAAGAGATATAGAAGAGTTTAAAGAAAACTTTCAAAATAATTTTTTAAATTCTTATCCATATCTTGAAAAAGATGAAAATAATTTCTCTGCTAAGCTTACTCGTATGCCGGAAAGAGAAGAAATACCAATAGAAATTGAAGATCAGCTTATAGTAGAGTTTTACTCTAAGCTAATATAAATCAAGGGCCTAAGGTGCCCTTGTTTTTTTATATACTTTGTTATAGAACTTGAGTTTTGCAGTAAAATCAAAGAATAAAGGCCCTTATGCATTGTAAATAC
>NZ_JBQDAA010000177.1:0-4824 GCF_052089545.1 Tissierella sp.
GCATCTTGTTATATTGTTCTGATAGCTTTTCATAATCTTTAACTGTGCGTATCATCCTTACCACTCCTTTACATAGTTGTCCACATTATCAATAGCATCATCGCCAGTATGATTACGACTGCTAGCCAAACTGTGAATTGTTTCATATTATTTCTCCTTTATTTGTTTATATGTACATTATACTATAAAAAATAAGGGCTGTCAACCCTTATTTAGTAAATATCTACAATTAAATACCAATAATCCTCGCTTTCAAAAGCTATATCCTTTATCTTTTCTATATTATTCATCAGTTCACATATGTTTTCATCTGCATTTATATAATTATCCGCATAGAAGTTATATATATCTTCTCTATCTAATAGTATTACTTTATATTCCCTGTTATACATACCTCTGTTATTTAGCTCGTTTAGCAACTCAACGTCTTTAAAATAACACTGAAATTGCCAATTATACTCAAAATTACTACCATATAGCATCAAATCCACGTCATTATAACAACCTGCGTTACATCCATAGACACTAAATTCCATATTTATCCTTCCATTCTTTCTCTGCATCAGAAATCATATACTTGACACCTGTTTGTTCTTTTATTTCTCTATCTAAATCATTTAGTATATCCTTTACTGTGGCTTTTACAGCATCTTCATTAAAATTCCCTTTGTATATTTCATAATATCTTGGAGAGTAGTCAAAGATAACTTCATCCTTATGCTTTATATAGAAATTAATATGAACTGTTTTCCCACTATCATAAAATTTGATAAACTCCAACTCTTTATTTACTATTTTAAAATCTATTTCTTCTAAAATATCATATATATCGTACATAAAAATTCCTCCTTACAGTTATTATACCATAGGGAGGAAGTATTGTCAAGTATTATTTAATATTCGTCCATTGAATCTTCAAATTTTCCATATTGTTCTTCTATTCTCTCAATTCTCTGATAGGTTCCATTAAAATCATTTTCTAACACTTTCAAAAGGTTCATATCAGTTGCAAACATCTTACTTAAAGCTAACTCATCTAAAGTTTGGTGTAGTCCATCAATATAATCTGTCGTTGCCGTTTCAAACTCATTCATTTTCTTATTAAATTCTATAATCTTTGCTTCATTGATATAATTACCTTTTACAGCTCTCGCATCACCATCAAAAGAAGAGTCGAATATCTCATCCATTAGATTATTGTATTTATAGCCTATTTTTTGATTAATTTCCATCAAATTTACATAAAAGTTGTTAAAAAACTCCATACTTTTAGAGAAAAAATCCTCAGATACTAACTCAAATGCTTTAAATTGTAACAAATAATTCATAGTTTCTACCGCAATTTCGTGGTAATTACCTAATTTATCATTGTAAAAATCATATTTTAGGACATTTTCTAACTCTAATTCCATATATTACTCTCCTATTCATAATATATAATATAATTCTTAAAAACTTTTATATCGTCCAAGTCCTTATCTAAAGGAAATGATACAAAGCTACCATCTTTATAATGAATACTACTTGCTGATTCAATTGTTTTTCCATTTGGCAAACAAGGCTTGAAGATTATTCCCTCAAAGGGGAAGTCTTCAATTTTTTTATAACCTATTATTTCTCTACTCATTATTATTACCTACTTTCTAAATCCATGTACATCTATTGTGATAAGCTGATGTGCTACGATAAAGTTTTGGCTCTCTAAGAAGTTTATTGCATCTTTCTCTGTTGCAAATACATAAGATTTATTCTGACTATTTTTAGTTAAGGCTATTACTTGAAATACCTTACCTTTTTTCTTCATATTTTTTTCTGATTGTTCTAAATTCATAATTTTTCCTCCTATTAGTAAATGTGATTGTATATAATTTCTCTATCTGGTGTTGCATTGTTAAAATCTTTAACTTCGTTTAACAGAGAGAATCCTATCATTCTAGCATAAGATTGTGTTTTGTATGTTTTATTATACGGGAACAATATATCCATACTACAGAATGGTTTAATATCTTCATCTTTATCAAGTATAACACCAATTCTCTCAGATCCTGTAACATCAATACTTCTTCCAATGCCCTCTAAATATCTTTCCATTACAAGTATTTCTTTTTCAGAGAACTTACCTTCTTCTTTATTTAAAAATACACCAAAAGAACCACTATCTTCCATTCTAATGATATGTAATTCCAATCCTTTTTCTTTGTGCAACTCACATAACGTTTCATTATTCAAAATTCTAGCTATATCATTTTTATTGTTTTCCTCTAGTATATATGTTAATTCTTCATTCATTTTTAATTTCTCCTTTTATATAATTTGTTATTTTTTACCTAATTCTTCAAAAGCTGAGAATATAACCATACCTATAAACATTACAGGGGCTAATATAATCGAAGCTCCTAATATACAGGACATTACTATAAATACAAATCCTAATATAAACATTTTCTTCAACTCCTTAACTTTATAATACAATTATAACACTAATTATTCTTATTGTCAATACTTATTTTTTATCTTTTTCTATAATAAACTCATTTATTAATTCTTCATATTCTTTCTTTTCTTTTAGTCTTCTTTCTAATGCTTTTTCTTTAGCATCTCTTTTATGTTTAATAACCGTTATCACTATTTCTTTATCTCCATCTTTTTGAATAACGAACTCTCTATAGTTCTTCATGAAGACATATTTTTTAGAGCCTATGTTAACTATCCTTTTGTTTCTCAATGCTCTCAAATCCTTTAACATTGCGTCCTGTATTTTCTTATGGTTGAAGTTAACTCTTTCTGAATATCTTTCCATAGAGTGTTTTGTTAGTATATATCTTGTCATTTTCTTCATCTCCTTTATTTATTATATATTAATTATAACCTTATAGTTTCAATGTGTCAATACTTTTTATAAATAAACTTAAAGAAAATAATTACTTGTAATTTTTTCTTCTATAGAAGACTCGTTATTATGTATACTCTCCATATTACTTCGAAGAACTTATCGCAATCAAAGATTGCTCTTACTCAACAACAAGTTGTTTCGTATTAGATATTATGTATTGTTTTAATTAACTTAAAGTAGCTTATACTTGTCCCTTATACAACTATCAATTATTAAAACTAACTAGAGAAGGTTATTTGATAGCCATAACCAATCACTTAATAATTCTTATTGCACCTATCGAATAAATTCTCATGCAACGTCTTGTCTCCTAACCCAATTGGGTCTTCCCAGTGTTGTTTTGTTTATGGTGGACTCACACTAAAAGTCCTACTAAGGGATAATAAATTATCACCACTATATTTTTTGTATCGGCTACAGCTCACCTCGGTTTAATTGATAACTGTGATAAACTCGACACTTAAAGTCACAGGTTCTTATGTGGTCTATTTACTTGTTAAATACATTATAACACATAACAACAATCTTGTCAAGCATTATTTTAAACTTTTTTAAATTATTTTTTCTGTAATATTATTATACCATATAAATACCCTTTTGTGTAATAAATATTCACATAACATAATTTTACAATTTTGTCAATACATTACTTTCAAAGTGCAAGCCAGCGGTCTTATAGTAATTAGAGAGAGGTAATACATAATTTGGAAGTTGTCATCTTTCTTTAAATAGGAAGGTGAAAAGTAATGGAAAACCCAATCTGCGATAATTGCGGAGGACAAACTGAGATTATTGAAAACGATAAATATGAATGTATTTATTGTGGATGTGTCTTAGACGAGTACGGAGATGTTGTTTATGAGGTATAAAGTTTGCAGTGGTTGTGGTAAGAGAGTGTTAGAAACTGAGAATTGCTCTTGCAAAACTAAAAATGGAAATGAATACAGTAAACAATATTATGAAGAAAACAAAGAACGAAAGAAAGATTTAAATAGTAAGAGATGGAAGAATTTAAGAATTAGAACTATTAAAAGAGATGGTGGAATGTGTAATAGATGTTGGGTGGAGTTAGGTTTTATAGAAATGGCTCAGCTTCAAGTACATCACATTAAGCCACGTTCAGAATATCCAGAGTTAACGTTTGATCCAGATAATCTAATAACAGTATGTAAGACTTGTAACTTATCTTTAGGGGTAAGTGGTCAATTAGATTGGGAGATACAAAGGTTTAATGAAGGTTTAGATGAACCAACGATATAAAAAGGAGGTAATCATACATGGCAGGAAGAACTAGTAAACCAGCAGCGTTAAGAGAAACTAGTGGACCTAATAGAGACAGAAACCACACTAAAGCAGAGATTGAAAAAATGCAAAAGACAGAAGAAGCTCTAGGAGGTAACTCTGAGAAAGTATCTGATGTCCCTGATTATCTGTCTGACTTAGGAAAAGAGTATTATAGTTTTATCACTAAAGAAATGGAAGTTAGTGGAGTTTTGAAAAACTTAGATATTCCTATAGTTGTTCAAATATCAGAAACATTAGCTATGATTAGAGAATGTGATTTAGATATAAACAAAGACGGATTATTTTACATGGAACCAGATAGAAACGGAAGAGACGTTAAGAAGAAAAATCCAGCAGTGGATATTCGAGATAAATCAGTAAGTCAGTTTAAACAATTGGCTACTCAGTTAGGAATGACACCAGCTTCTCGTTCTAATTTAGCAAGTTTAAATCTTGAAAAACAAAAAGAAGAAGAAGACCCGTTAGCTAAGATTCTTAACAGAAAAACAAGATAAGTACATTGACAATTGAATAGTAATAAGACCGGCATTAAGTTGTAAAAGACTACGTGCGTTCAGTCAATCAGGTTTAAATGCGCACACTTTTTATACATAATTTTGAGGAGAATTATGAGAAATGAATGAATA
>NZ_JBQDAA010000178.1:0-4720 GCF_052089545.1 Tissierella sp.
TAGAATAGCAAGCAGAGCAGGATTACTTCATGATATAGGCAAGGCTGTAGACCATGAAATTGAAGGTCCTCATGTAGATATAGGGGTAGACTTAGCTAAGAAATATAGAGAATCTAGGGAAGTAGTCCATGGTATAGCAGCACATCATGGTGACTTAGAAGCTACTACGATAGAAGCTATATTAGTACAAGCAGCTGATGCTATTTCTGCTGCTAGACCAGGAGCTAGAAGAGAGTCTTTAGAAAATTATGTTAGAAGATTAGAAAAACTTGAGGATATTGCTAATTCAATTGAAGGAGTAGAAAAATCATTTGCTATTCAAGCTGGTAGAGAAATAAGAATTATGGTTAAACCAGAAGAAGTGAACGAGGCTAATACTATTCATACAGCACGAGAAATAGTAAAGAGAATAGAAAGTGAACTAGACTATCCTGGACAAATCAAAGTAAATGTTATTAGAGAAACTAGATCTATTGAATATGCAAAATAATATTTAATTTAATAGATTAATATAAATTTAAACAATATAAAAGAAACCTGCCTAGGCAGGTTTCTTTTATATTGTTTAAAGAAAGAGGTGGTAATAAATATGAAATTTGATTTACATGTTCATACTAACTATTCCGATGGTAAATTTACACCCAATAAAGTCATAGACTTGTCTATCGAAAGAAACTTAAATGGCATTGCTATAACTGATCATGATACAGTTGATGGCATTGAAGAAGCAATAGAATATAGTAAACAATATAAAAACTTCAAAATTATACCTGGGATAGAATTAGGGTGTCTTTATAATGGTGAAGAAGTTCATATCCTTGGATATTTTATTAATTATAAATCTAAAGAAATATTAAATGCGACAAGATTACTTAAATCAAATAGGATTCAAAGAGGTAAAAAGATAATAGAAAAGCTAAGAAAATTAAATATTGATATAAATGTAGATGAAGTTCAAAATTTAAGTAAAAAGGATTTTGTAGGTCGGGCTAATATAACAAGAACCTTAGTAAATAAAAACTATGTTTCTTCTGTATATGAAGCTTTCGATAAATATTTAAACATGAATGCTAAAGCATATGTAGAAAGAAAAGCACTTAGCATAAATGAGTCTATAAATTTGATCCATAAAGCAGATGGAGTAGCCATATTAGCACATCCTGGTATATTGAAAAATAAAGAAACAATAATTAATTATTGTATAAAAAAAGGAATACAGGGTATTGAATGTATACAGTCGAAACACTCACAAAAAGATGTTGATTTCTTTAAAGCCTTCTCCCACGAAAATAATTTATTAATAACTGGAGGATCGGATTTCCATGGTGATAAAATAGGTAAAGAATTGCTTTTGGGAAAATATTTTGTAGGTGAATACGAAGTCTCACGAATTAAGGAGCTGATATAAATGAGTTTGTATAAAGGGAAAAGACAACGCCAATTCCCAACTACAATTGGTACTACAACATTTGTTAAGATTTATATATTACATTTGTTAAACGAAAAACATTATTATGGTAATGAATTGAAAGATGAAATAAGTAAAAGAGTAGATTTAAAATGGAGTCCAAGTCCAGGAATGATTTATCCACTTTTAAGAGAGCTTGAATCTTCATCTTATATTGAAGGATGGTGGGATGAACCCACTAAAAGATCTATAAGGAGATATAAAATTACAGATTCAGGAATAAAGCATTATAATAATCTTGTATTAAAACATAGATCTTCTTTCAATGATTCTTTAATTATTATAAAAAGTGTGTTAAAAGATATATATGGTGAAAAATAAATTTACCAGGAGGTATTTATAAATTATGAAATCTAGATTATCAAATAAAGTACTTAATACTCAGCCATCACTAACTTTAGGTATTTCTTCCAAAACAAAAAATATGAAAGATCAAGGTATAGATATAATTAACTTTAGTATAGGTGAACCTGATTTCAATACACCTGAAAATATTCAAAAGAAAGGTATAAGAGCTATTAAAGAAGGTTTAACAAAATATACAGCTTCATCTGGGATAAATGAACTTAAAAAGGCTATATGTTCTAAGCTAAAAAAAGATAATTATTTAGACTATAATATTGAAAATATAATAGTCTCTAATGGAGCTAAACATTCTATATATAATACATTGATGACAATACTTAATCCTGGTGATGAGGTTATAATTGGAATTCCATATTGGGTGAGTTATCCTGAAATGGTTAAGCTCTCTGGAGGAGTTCCTGTGTTTATTAAAACTAATTCAGAAGACAATTTTAAATTTACAATCAATGCCTTAAATAAGGCTAAAACTCCTAAAACAAAGGTTCTTATATTAAATACTCCAAATAATCCTACAGGTTCTGTATATACCAAGGCTGAATTATTGGATATAGCCAATTGGGCAGTTGATAATAATATATTTATATTATCTGATGAAATATATGAAAAATTGATTTATAATGATATAAAACATACTTCAATTGCTTCATTAAATGAGGATGTTAAAAAAATAACAATAACTATAAATGGAGTATCTAAAGCTTATGCTATGACTGGTTGGAGAATTGGATATGCTGCAGCTCATAAAGATATAATAGAAGGAATGAACAACATTCAAAGCCATTCTACATCTAATCCTTGTTCTATATCACAATATGCAAGCTTAGAAGCTTTAACTGGAGATCAATCAAAGATTTTAGATATAAACAAACAGTTTGCTACAAGAAAAAATTATATCGTTGAAGCTATAAATAATATAGATGAATTAAGTTGCATAAATCCAGAAGGCGCTTTTTATGTAATGGTAAATTTTTCAAAATTGCTCGATAAAAACATTGAAGGAACAATTATCAAAAATTCTTTAGATTTTAGTAATCTTTTATTGGATAAAGCAAAAGTTGCTGTAGTGCCTGGAATAGCATTCGGAGATGATAATTATGTTAGATTATCGTATGCGACTTCACTAGATAACATAAAAGAGGGCATTAATAGAATTAAATCTCTATTAGAATAGAATTCATAAGAAGGGCATTATAGCAGCTTTAAATGGCCTGTGTACGGTTTTCTTGTTTTGCAATGCTATTGACTGGAATGCACCCTCATTTGTCGACGTAGCTTATTTTGTGGCTTGTTTTGCGTTAGATACAATAAATAAATTTATAAATTTATTTATTGTATCTAACATTAGTCACAAAATAGTTATTTTGTGACTAATGTTAGAAAAAGATAGAAAGGATGATGTTTATGTCAGAAATACCAACTATACTTGATGATTATTTAAATTATATGGAATTTATCAAAGGAATATCATCAAACACAACAAAAGAATATTTTTTGGATTTAAGAACCTTCTTTAAATTTTTAAAAATAAGATATGGACTAATTGATAGAAAAACAGAATTTAGAGATATTGATATTGAAGATGTTGATATTGAATTAATAAAAAAAGTTACTATACAAGATTTGCATTCTTACATATCTTATGTTGATAGAAAACGCAATAATAAAAATCTCACAAAATCAAGAAAGGTTGCTTCTCTTAGATCTTTCTTTGATTATCTATATTCTAAATTAAAGCTTATTGATGAAAACCCGGCCCTCCAGCTGGAGTCTCCTAAATCAAACTCTAGGCTTCCTGTGTATCTTACTTTAGAACAATCTAATGAGTTGTTGAATGCAGCTTTAGCTAATAAAAATGAAGAATATAGTAAAAGAGACTATGCTATAATTATGATCTTTTTAAATTGTGGACTGAGATTATCAGAGTTATCTAGTATAGATATCAATAAAATAAAAGATGATGATACACTTACAGTAATAGGAAAAGGTAACAAAGAAAGAACTATTTTTTTAAATAACGCTTGTAGTGAAGCCATAGATGATTATCTAATAGTTAGGCCTAAAAAAACAAAAGATAATAAAGCTTTATTTATAAGCAAACAAAAAAACAGATTAAGTAACAGAGCTATACAGCATATGATAGATAAATATTTAAAAGAAATTGGCTTAGATACTAGCATCTATTCAACCCATAAACTACGACATACAGCTGCTACTCTAATGTATAAGTATGGTAACGTAGATATAAGAGCTCTTCAGGAGATTTTAGGTCACGAGTCTGTAGCAACAACTCAAATATATACTCACATTGACAATGATAGATTAAGAGATGCTGTTAAAAGCAATCCATTGTCAAATAGAAAAAAATAGCCCTATTCAAAATAAGGCTATTTTTTTATTGAAGGAATTTTAATTTTGTCTCCTGGTTTTATTATTACATCATCTAAATTATTAAGAGTTCTTATTTCCGTAACTATATCTCTTGGGTCAGTATTTATATGATTATGATCTAAAGCAATACTCCAAACAGTATCACCAGATTGCACATATATTTCTTCATAATTTAGATTAGAAGAAACATCTTCAGCTCTGCTAAAAGATTTGAAAAACCAAAGCATAGAAAAAGAAATATATACAACAACAATAACAAATCCATAAAACCTAATCTTATTTACAATTTTATATTTTTTCATGATATACACCTCGCACAAAAGTTCTGAACAATCGTTCTATACTTATATAATACACAAACTCTTGTTCTTTGTCAAGCGATTTCATCAAAAAAGAACCTTTGTTTGAATTAATCATATATATATGCTATAATTATAATTAATCCTGAATTATTCACGAAACTTTAACCTAGCCAAAAAATTAATTATTTAAATTTTA
>NZ_JBQDAA010000179.1:0-4720 GCF_052089545.1 Tissierella sp.
CATACAATGGACTATATAAAGGTGTTCCTCTTACAGTTACATCTCACGGTGTAGGTGCAGGAGGAGCTGCAATTGTATTTGAAAGTATGTATAGGGCTGGTGCAAAAGTTATAATAAGAGTTGGTACATGCGGTGGAATGCAAGATGGAATAGATGCAGGTAGTATAATTATAGCTACTGGAGCTTGTCGTGAAGAAGGAGTAACGGAGAAGATGGTACCACTATCTTATCCTGCCATTGCTGATGGAGAAGTAACCCTGGCTTTAACCCAAAGTGCGAAGGATCTAGGAGTAAAAGCACATAAAGGAATTATACTAACTCAAGCTCTTTTTTATGCTAGTCTTTTAGAATCAAAGGTAAAATTATATGCAAAAGCAGGTATAAAAGCTATGGAAAATGAAGCTGCAAGCTTACTTGTAGTCTCTTCACTACATGGAATAAAAGCAGGTACAATACTAGCTGCTGATGCAAAAGCTTTTGAATTAGTTGGAGTAGAAGGCTATAAGCCAGATAAATCTCTAGTTCATAAAGCAGTAGAAGATGAAATAAAAATAGCTTTAGATGCAATAATTAAAGTATCATTAGACTAATAGACTTTTAAATTTATAAAAAAGGAGTTTAAATATGCTTTTTAAAGATATAACTATAATAGACGAAAACTATGAAGAACAAAAACATATGAATGTTTTAGTTGAAGGTAAAAGTATAAAGTATATTGGCAAGGAGATACCAAAAGATTATAGGGGAGAAGTTTATGATGGAAAAAACAAGGTTTTAGCACCAGGTTTTTTTAATATACATTGTCATATTCCTATGGGAATATTGAGAGGCTACGGTGATGGACTTCCTCTACAAAAATGGCTTTTTGAAAAGATGTTTCCTTATGAAGATAGGCTGACAGAAGAAGACTGCTACTGGGCTGGTAAGCTTGGAGCTATAGAACTTATAAAAAGTGGTGTAGTTTCTTTTACAGATATGTATCTAAATATAGAAAATATTATCACTGGGATAAAAGAAAGTGGTCTTAAAGGAAATATTTCTCATGGAATTTCTGCTTTTACTGAATTTAAAGATTATAAGGAAATAAAAGGATTTAAAGACACAATTAGATTGTATGAAAAATATAAAGATATAGCCGATGATACTATAAAAATAGATGTAGGTCTTCACGCTGAATATACATCTAATGGAGATCTTGTTCGTGAGGTTGCAGCCTATGCAAAAGAAAAGAACTTAAGAGTTCACACACATGTATCAGAAACTAAAAAGGAACATGAAGAATGTAAAATGCGTCATGGAATGACCCCTACTGCATATTTTGAAAAAAATGGTCTCTTAGATCAGCCTCTTACAGCGGCTCATTGTGTTTGGATAGAAGGAGAAGACTTTGACATATTAAAAGAAAAGGATGTAACAGTAGCTCACTGTATATCAAGTAATCTAAAGCTGGGCAGTGGCTTTGCTCCTATAAAAGAAATGATGGAAAAAGGTATTAAAGTAGGATTTGGAACAGATGGAGCATCTTCAAATAATAACCTAAATATGTTGGAAGAAATGCATCTAGCTTCTATGGCAAATAAAGGAATAAATCATAATCCGCAGTTTATGACAAATCAAGAAGCTTTTAAAATGGCTACTTTAAACGGTGCTATGTCTCAAGGAAGAATGGATACAGGAAGTATAAAAGAAGGTAATAGAGCAGATTTAATAGTATTTGATTTTGATAAAGCTCATCTTCAACCAGTTCACGATGTACTTTCTAGTATAATGTTTTCAGCTCAATCCCAAGATATTTGTCTAAATATGATAGATGGAAAAGTTGTATATAAAGATAATGAACTTACAAGTCTAGATAGGGAAAGAATTATATATGAAGTTAAAAGTATAAACAAAAGAATTTTAACAGAATTATAAAATACTAGGGTAAAAAATACTAACTTAAATTTAAATTGTATTTAAACATTTTTAAATATATAAACTTGAGTTTACAACTTGGGTTTATATATTTATTATGTCTAAAATAGTAGTCTGTAAGGAGGTATGGATATTTGGAGAAAAATAAATCAAGTTTTTTAAAGAAGTTACTTATATTAACTTTTGGTGTCACCATTATGAGTTTTGGCATCTCTTTATATTTAAAGGCAGGATTTGGTACTGATCCTATCACAACATTTACAAATGGTAGCTCAATATTTTTAAATATTAGTATAGGAAGGGCATCACAGCTTACCATGAGTATAATACTAGCAATTATATTTTTTATAGATAAAAAACGTATCGGTCTAGGTGCATTTTTTAATACCTTCCTTACAGGGGAACTCTTAAATATGTTTATGAGACTACCCATGGAAAGTTCAGATCTCTTTATAAGATCTTTACTACTAGCGGCAGGAATTGTCTCTTTTGGTTTTGGTGTAGCCTTATTTATAATTTCAGACCTTGGGGCAGGACCGGTCGATATAATAATGTCTATGATTGTAGATAAATTTAAAATAAGTTTACAAAAATCTAGGATAATATTGGATATTATTTTAGTTATAGTAGGCTATTTACTTGGTGCACCCTTAGGAGTAGGAACAATACTTGGAGTTTTATTAACGGGAACGGTTATAGCTAAGACACTTGAATTTGAAGAAAACTTTCAAATATTAAAGGTAAATAAAATTTAATCTTAAAATAGGCATTGGATAATTGTATGCCTATTTTATTTCTTCAAAAACTCTAATTGTATCTTCTATATGCTTATTGCTTGGATTGCTAATATCATTTAACGATGACCCCATAACTACCCCAATATATTCTATACCATCTTTTATAACAAGAGTTGCCCAACACTGGCCAGCTTCATAAGTTGTTCCAGACTTACCACCTATAATTTCAAATCCATTTTGTGATAATCCGTGGAGTTTTGAAAGAACAGTAGAATTTAATAAGATTCCATCAGGGTGGTCTAATGTAGAAATAGTTTGGAAAGTTTCCTTGGTAAAAATGGCACGGAAATGTCCATTTTCTAAAGCATAATCTAGAAGTTTCGCCATATCGTAGGCAGTGGTATACTGTTTTTTATTATGAAGACCTTCTGGATTTGTAAAATTGGTATCTTTTAATCCAAGTTCACTTGCCTTATTATTCATAAGCTGGACAAATTCATCAACACTTCCTGCAATATTAACAGCTAAAGAGTTAGCAGACTCTCCACCAGAACTTAAAATTGTCCCATAAAGTAAGTCTCTATATGTAGTTTGCTCATTTGCATAAAAGCCAGCCATAGAAGAATTATTATTTACCATCTCCCGATAGGTATCTAAATCTATTGGGGCAATAGTTGATAAATCTTCTATATGTTCTAATGCTACTATAGTTGTCATAATTTTAGTTAAAGATGCTGGATAGGCTTTAGATTTATGGTCTTTTTTAAGGACTTCATTTTTATCCTGTCGATTTAATACATATACATGATCACTATCATAATTATCTCCAAATATAGTAATGCTCCCACCGAATCTTTCTTTTATAAATAAAACTCCAAATATTAAAGCTACAACTAGTACAAATAATTTTACGATTTTCCAAATTTTTTTCATCTTTATCCTCCATAACAATATAAATCACTTAACTCTTAATATTATAATATCAGAAAATATATCACTATATCTCACTTTTCTATAACTAAAGTCTTACGATTTTCTTACATCTTTTTCTATTACTTTATTAATAAGAAAAATTGTGACATAATATAGGAAAGATAAGGAGTGGGAAACTTGAACATACTTATAGTTGATGATGAAAAAGAAATAGCTGATTTAGTAGAGCTGTATTTGAAAAATGATGGATACACTGTATATAAATTTTATAATGGAAATGATGCTTTAGATTGTATAAATAAGGAAGAGTTAGATATGGCTATATTGGATGTTATGCTTCCAGATATAGATGGATTTAAAATATGCGAAAAAATAAGAGAAGAATATTTTTATCCTATTATAATGCTTACAGCTAAAGTTGAAGATATGGATAAGATAATGGGACTTACGATAGGGGCGGATGACTACATAACAAAACCATTCAACCCCCTAGAACTTATAGCGAGGGTAAAAACACAGTTAAGAAGATATAAGAGATACAATAAAAAAGAAGAGATAGGCAACACTGAATTTGAGATAAGGGGTCTTAGCATAGATAAAGAAGGTCATAAAGTGATGCTTTTCGGAGAGGGGATTGTCTTAACTCCTATTGAATTTTCGATACTGTTTTATCTAGTAGAAAACGTGGGTAAGGTAGTTTCATCTGAAGAATTGTTTGAAAAGGTTTGGGGAGAAAAATATTTTGAAAACAGTAATAACACTGTAATGGCTCACATTGGAAGACTTAGGGAAAAGTTAAAAGAACCCCATAGGAATCCTAAATTTATAAAAACAGTATGGGGAGTAGGTTATAAAATTGAAAAATAGAATGAAAAATTTTAGAAGAGATTTATCTCTGAAAATATTTAGAAACTTTATAACCACTGTAATAATATTTTTTGCATTAACAGCATTATTTTTATTAATAGGATTATGGGGTGTTCGTCAAAGAACATGGTATGGCTATGAACCTTTATTTCCACTTTATAGTATTATATCAAGAAATACATTTTTAATGATTATAATTATATATTTATTAGTGTTTTTTGGTTTTTTTATTTACTTCTGGTTTAGGGTTTTTTCCTTTTTGGTAGTGG
>NZ_JBQDAA010000180.1:0-4713 GCF_052089545.1 Tissierella sp.
AATTAAAAAACAAAGAAAAAGAAATTGAAGAATTAAAGAAAAGACTAGCAGGAGATTTGTCTAAAGAAATTTTAGGAACAATAAAACAAATAAATGATATATCATATATAACATATAAAGTAGATAATATGGATATGGAAAGTCTTAGAAATTTAGGAGATAAAGTGAAGGATAATCTAGATTCTGGTGTTATAGTGCTTGCATCAGTTACGGAAGGAAAGATTATGTTTTTAACAATGGTTACTAAAGATTTAAATAATAAAGGTATCCTAGCTGGTAATATTGTTAGAGAAGTTGCAAAAATTACAGGTGGAAATGGTGGAGGTAGACCAAATATCGCTCAAGCTGGCGGAAAAGATCCGTCAAAATTAGAAGAAGCTTTTGAAATAGTTCCTGATTTAATATCAAAATAAATTGATTTACATAAAAACTATTATTAATTAATAATAGTTTTTATGTAAATATGGAATTGTATGGTATAATAAAAATAATGGAGGTACTCAAAATGGATAAATATAATGATGAGACGATGAAGTTTGAAGTGCCAAAGGAAAATATGACCGAACCTAAAGAAATACTATTATATGTATATAAGGCATTAAAAGAAAAAGAATATGAACCTATAAATCAAATCATAGGTTATATTTTATCGGGTGATCCAACTTATATAACAAGTCATAAAGATGCTAGATCTATTATTAAAAAAATAGAAAGAGATGAAATATTAGAAGAAATATTAAAAGAATATTTGAAATATAATGGATAAATTATAGAATGGATATATCTATATCCATTCTATAAGATTTTTTTATAGAATATAGGAAGTGCATTAATGGAAAAAATATTATTGGGAGATACTAATATAGAAGTATCTAAACTTTGTTTTGGTTCTTTAACTATGACACCTTTCCAAGCAAATTTATCACTAAAGGAAGGAGCATATTTAATAGAATATGCATTTGAAAGAGGAATAAACTTTTTAGATACAGCAGAATTGTATGAAAATTATAATTACATCAAAAGAGCTTTAAAAAATATTAAAAGAGAAGATTATTGTATAGCAAGCAAATGTTATGCATACACAAAAGAAATGGCAAAAGAAAGTCTTGAATATGCTTTAAAAGAACTTGACACAGACTATATAGATATATTTATGTTACATGAGCAAGAAAGTATATATACTGTAAAAGGACATTTTGAAGCAGTTGAATATTTTTTAAAGGCAAAGGAAAAAGGTTTGATTAAGGCGTTTGGGATATCAACTCACAATGTAGCCGGAGCTGTAGCTGCTAAAAAAATAAAAGAAATAGAAATAATTCATCCTATAGTAAATAAACCTGGAATAGGAATTCAAGATGGAACTATAGATGATATGCTAAAAGAATTAAAAGATGTAAAGGAACTAGGCAAAGGTATATATGCTATGAAACCACTTGGTGGAGGACATTTAATAAAAGATATTGAAAGGTCTTTTAACTTTGTAAAAGAAATTCCATTCATAGATTCTATAGCTATTGGTATGCAATCTACTAAAGAAATAGATGCAAATATAAGTTTAATAAAAAAAGGATATATAGATAAAAATATTAAAGAACAAATAAATAAACAAAAAAGGCGATTAATAGTAGCTGATTATTGTATAGCTTGTGGAAATTGTGTAGAACGATGTCAACAAAATGGTATAAATATATTAGATGGTAAGGCTGTACCTAACGATAAATGTATATTATGTGGGTACTGTGCTAGTGTGTGCCCAGAATTTTGTATAAAAGTAATTTAAATGGAGAATGTAAATGGAAAGAATATTAGGACTTGATGTAGGAGATAAATATATAGGTGTAGCGGTAAGCGATTTATTAGGATTTACAGCTCAAGGGATAAAAACTATAAAAAGAGTAGGTAAAAAGAAAGATTTTTTAGAAATAAAAGATTTAATAGATGAATATGATATAAAAAGAGTTGTTGTAGGTCTTCCTAAAAATATGAATGGAAGTCTAGGACCACAAAGTGAAAAAACAATGAAATTTGGAAATAAAATTAAAAATAAATTTAATATAGATGTAATATATATAGATGAAAGAATGACCACTATGTCTGCTGAACGTATATTAATAGAGGGAAATGTAAGAAGAGAAAATAGAAAACAATATATTGATAAAATAGCAGCAAGTTTCATCTTACAATCTTATTTAGATGATTTTCAAAGGGGGAGACAAAAGTGATTCAGAGACATTTATTTTATGATGAACTGGGGAATGAAATAGAGTTTATCATAAAAGCTAAATTTACCTTAGATGATACAGATTATGTTGCTATGTTACCTGCAAATGATATTGAATCGGACACATATATTTTAAAAGTTGAATTTGATGAAAGTGGTAATGAGGTATTAGCAGGAATTGATGATGAAGAATTAAAAGAAGCGGAAAAAGTATATGAAGAATTATTAAAAGAAAATTTACAATAATAAATTTGTGTTTTAATTAATAAGCGGGTGGAAAAATGCAATTAGATATAGAAAAATATAAAATGATACTTAGGAAAAAAGGATATAAATTAACAGATCAAAGAAAAGCAATATTAAATACAATAATAGAGCATTCTCATGAACATTTAAGTTCAGAGGAAGTCTTTAATTTAGTATCTTTAGATTATCCTGAAATAGGAATTGCAACTATTTATAGGACATTACAACTATTTGAAAGTTTAAATATAGTTGTAAAAGTCAATTTTAATGATGGCTTTAGTAGATATGAAATAAAAGAAAATAACAATGATCACCATCACCATCACCTTATATGTTTAAGTTGTGGGAAGATTTTAGAAGTAGAATTAGATCTTTTAGAATCTTTGGAAAATACTATTGAAGTCCAAGAGGATTTTTCTATAGTTGATCATAATGTGAAATTTTATGGATATTGCAGTTCTTGTAAAAAATCTTAAAATATTAATAAAAATTAGAAATAAAAAATTGAAATAAAAAATCAAGGAGTGATAAAGTGAGTAAAAAAGGAAAACTTAAAATAATTCCCCTGGGAGGACTAGGTGAAGTTGGAAAAAATATCACTGTATTAGAATATGAAAATGATATAATTCTAATAGATTGTGGTATGACTTTTCCAGAAGATGAAATGCTTGGTGTAGATATAGTTATACCAGATATAAGTTATTTATTTAAAAATAAAGATAAAATAAGGGGCTTAGTTATAACGCATGGACATGAAGACCATATAGGAGCTATACCATATACACTTAAAAGGCTTAATATACCAATATATGGAACTAGGCTTACATTAGGATTATTAGAAACAAAATTTAAAGCGCATAAATTAGAAAATGTAAACTTAAATATTGTAAAACATTTTAAAGTTGAATTCATTAATACAAATCATAGTATTCCTGATAGTGCAGCTCTAGCAGTTACTACACCAGTTGGTGTTATAGTGCATACAGGGGATTTTAAAATTGATTATACTCCTATATCAGGAGATGTAATGGATCTAACTAGACTTGCAGAGCTTGGTAAAGAAGGAGTACTTTGTCTAATGGCAGATAGTACAAACGCTGAAAGGCCGGGACATACGCTAAGTGAAAGTACAGTTGGAAATACATTTAGGGATATGTTTGCTAATGCAAAAGGTCGAATATTAGTGGCTACATTTGCTTCTAATGTTTATAGAGTTCAGCAAATAATTACTGCAGCTGAGAGAAACAATAGAAAAGTTATATTATCTGGAAGATCAATGATAAATACAACTACTGTAGCACATGAGTTAGGATATTTAAAAGCAAAAGAAGGAACATTTATAGATATAAATGATATGAACAAATATAGAAAAGATGAAATAGTAGTTATAACTACTGGTTCCCAAGGTGAACCTATGTCTGCCCTAACTAGAATAGCATATTCAGAACATAGAAAAATCACTCTTCTAGAAGATGATTTAGTTATAATATCAGCAACTCCTATACCAGGAAATGAAAAAACTGTTTCTAAAATAATAGATAAACTAATTGAAAGAGGTACAGAGGTAATATATGAATCTTTAGCAGAGGTTCATGTTTCAGGTCATGCTAAACAGGAGGAACTTAAGTTAATTCACACACTTCTTAAGCCAAAGTTTTTTATTCCTGCTCATGGTGAATATAGACATTTAAAAATGCATGCTGATGTGGCCAATGATCTAGGGCTTAATAAAGATAATATATTTATTATTGAAAATGGTCAAACAGTTGAGTTTACAGAAGATAAAGCAAAACTTGGTAAAATGGTACAGGCGGGAAATATTTTAGTAGACGGACTTGGAGTAGGAGATGTTGGGAATATAGTTTTAAGAGATAGAAAACATCTTTCAGAAGACGGTCTTATTGTAGTTGTAATGAGTATAGATAAACAAAGTAGAAAAGTTATATCAGGCCCTGATATAATATCTAGAGGTTTTGTATATGTAAGAGAATCTGAAGATTTAATTGCTGAATCTAGAGAAATCGTAAGAAAAGTTTTATTAGATTGTGAAAAAAATAGAATTACTGATTGGACAACACTTAAATTTAATGTGAGAGATGCCTTAAGATCATTTTTCTATGGTAAAATAAAAAGAAATCCTATGATATTACCTATCATAATGGAAGTTTAAATAAATCCCTAGTATAGAAGCTATACTAGGGATTTATCTTTAAATATTCTTTTAAAATGGTATAATAGTATAAGAT
>NZ_JBQDAA010000181.1:0-2502 GCF_052089545.1 Tissierella sp.
CAGTGAAAAGAGGTCAGATTTATATTTTATATGCCTCATATTATTATGAAGCTCAGGTGCTATGAAGTATTCAGACATAGTTTGATAGAATGTATGAGTTTCTCTTTCGGATGTAAGGGCTAAATTCCTTACCTTTATCTCATTATTTGAATTAATAAAAATATTATCAGGGCTTAAACATTTATATGTAAAATCTTTAAAATGTAGATAGTCTATTAAATTCATAAGTTCTAATAATATATTGATTTTTTGTTTACTATTTAGATTCTCTTTTTCTAAATATAATAATTTCCCATCGTGAAATTCATGTATCAAAAAATATAAAGAACTATTTATTCTACTTATATTTATAGTTTCTACTATGTGAAAATTATTAGAATGTAAAAGTATTCTATGACTTATATTAGATATCTCTATAAAGTTTTTAGTTAAATAATTGATTGTTTTTTCGTCTTTATCTAGTTCATATAGAGTTAGCTTTTTAACTGTATTATTATCTTTAATATCTTCTACAATGTAAGATTCATGATTAAATATTTCTTTTTCTTCTTTTTTTATAATCTTGAATCTATTATTTATAAGTTTCATATAAATTACCCCTTTTAACTTATATATTTTATCTCTTATACAAGCTGATGCTTTCCTAATATTATATTAAATGTCTTTATTTATTTTTCATTAATTATTATCTTCATGGCTTTAGGTATAATTTGAAAATTTGTTGGAAGCTTTCCTCCTGCTTCGCCATCTACATCTATCATCATATCCTGCTTTGATTTTATAACAATTTTCTTGGTTTTAAAATATACTACCTTAGGATGATTTATATGATCTCCCTTTAGTACATTAAAAAATATATTAGCAAGTTCTGCGATCTCTGAATCTTTTATAATTAAAACATCTAGAAAGCCATCTGAAATATTTGCATCCGGTGCTAGCTTTTTAAATCCTGCTATAGATGAGGTGTTTGATACTATAAAAAGCATCACTTCTTCCTCTTTGGTATACTCATCACTTTCAAAACTTATATTAATCGGTTTAATTCCCTGTAAAATAAGTCCTCTTAACCCTTCAAAGTAATATGCCATCCTACCTAAAATAGCTTTTGCTTCTATTGGAACTTGAAATCCTACATCTGTTAAAAGTCCTCCAGCAGCAACATTAACAAAGTATTTATTATTTATCTTACCTAAATCAATGTCAACAATATTTTTTTGTTTGATCATCTGAAAAAAGTTAGTAATTTTATTTGGCACTCCCATGTAGTTAGCAAAATCATTTACTGTACCACTTGGAAGAATAGCTACAGGTAATTTGTTTTCACTTTTAACTATCCCTGTTGCTACTTCATTTACTGTTCCATCTCCTCCGCTTGCAATAATAATATCCCATTTTCCACTATCACATGTTTTTATGGTTTCATATAAGGCGTCATCTTTTTTTTCTGTATAATACTTCCCAACTATATACCCATCATCTAACAGAAGTTTACAAAGAAAATCAACCTTGGATTCCATAGTTTGCCTTCCGGAAGAAGGATTTATAATAAGTTTTACTCTTTCCATTAAATCAACCTTTCAATTATATTTAATTTTTTAATTGCATTAAATATAATATATAGTATATATACTATTATATCAATCTTTAATTCTTCAAGCTAGATAAAGATAAAAAAAGACCTCTTTAGAGGCCTTTTATGATAATATTACGTTTTTTATTGTGTCTATAACTTCTTTTATAGTATCTATATAATCTGTTATTCCTTTTGCACTATGTTCAAAAGAATGCGCTGTATCTACTAAACTATTTGTTAAATCATCAAAAGTTTCATGTACTTTTTCTGTTGTATCCTCAACAGTATCCGTGATATTGCTAACTTTTCCAGATATATTATTTACATTCGATAATAGTGTATCTACTTCTGGTCTAAGTGTAGCAAGAGTATCTTTAGCTTCTTTAGTTATTTCGTTCACATTTTGACTGATACCAGGTAATTGTTTGATAGTTGTATCTAGTTCTTTAGTATTTTCTTCTATAACATTACTTACATTCCCTAATATCTTATTTACTTTCATAAGAACAAGTATTAAAGCTATACCTGCACCTATTCCTATTAAAAACAAAATAAGCGTAAAGAGATCATTTATTGTTAAATTTGCAGTCATAAGTTACCTCTTTTCTTTAGTGTTTTTTACTATATTTTTTCTCTTACTTGTTTTTAACATCTTTAGTAGCAGCTTTTACGTCTGCTTTTGCTTTCTTTACATCTTTTTTAGCATCATCCATTGTATCTTTTACATCTTTTGTTGTATCTTCTACTGTATCTTTTACTTCTTTGTAACCTTCTTTTACATCTCTTTTCAACTCATCTTTTACATCTTCTAACTCTTCAATATTACCCTTTAAATCATTAGATATTTTTTCTTTTAGTTCTTTTGCATCGTCCATAGTTTCCTCTACAGTAGATTTTATGTTTTCAGCTACCTCTTTAGATTTATCTTT
>NZ_JBQDAA010000181.1:2512-4673 GCF_052089545.1 Tissierella sp.
AATAATAGTCCAGCTACTGCACCTATTGTTGAACCTATGACTGTACCTGCCGCTACATTTTTTGCTACTTTAACTTTTTTCTTTCTCGCCGCTTCTTTTCTTTTTTCTTCTAACATTTTACCTAACATTTAAATCTCCCCTTTAGTACATTTTTATTGTTGTCTGTTGTTACTAATACCCTAATAAGATTACTATAATCATATTATATTTAAAATACCTAAAGTTTTAAATTAAAGAATATAGTGTATATTTAATATATTACCTTATTTATTAAAAACTATACATTTTGTACAAAACCATGTTGTTAAAACATTTATAATTTAATCAATTAGCTTTTATATACAAATAGAAGGTATAATAAATATAAGGCAGATATAAAGCATTAATAATAATTAATTTTATTTTACATAAAATTAGGAGGTATATATATATGAGTTCATTTAAACGTTTAAAAGGTTTCTTTCTTGAAAATAAATGGCACTATCTAATTGGTTTATTTTGGTTACTCTTTGTAGATCTAGTCCAATTAATTGTTCCAAAAATTTTAGAGCTTCTAACAGATGGTCTACAAAACAATAGCATTATATATTCTGATTTAATAAAATATTCCTTTTATATAATTTTGACTGGAGCTGGAATAGGAATAGGAAGATACTTTTGGAGAATATATATAATTGGTAATTCTAGAAAGTTAGAATACTATTTAAGAAATAAGCTCTTCAATCATTTATCTACATTATCAACAAGCTTTTTTAACCATAACAAAACAGGAGATTTAATGAGTCATGCTACTAATGATATAAACTCTATTAGGATGGCTTTAGGGTTTGGTACTATAATGTTTATCGATTCTCTCTTTATTATAATTTTATCATTGATTATGATGGTAAGAACCACTAACTTAAGACTTACTTTTATTGCAGTTCTAAATTTACCTATAATAATAATTTTGACAAGGAAATTTGGATCCGTTATATATAAAAGGTCTAAAAATGTCCAGGCAGCACTCTCTGATTTAACAGAAACAACTCAAGAAAGTTTTTCTGGAATAAGAGTTATAAAATCATTTGTGCAAGAAGATTTAGTCTCAAAAGAATTTTCTAAAGTTAATGATAATAATTTTACAAAAAACTTAGACCTAGTCAAAGTTTCAGGTTCCTTTAGACCTCTATTGCAATTTGTATTTTCTATAAGTCTTCTTATAACAATATTTTATGGAGGAAAAGAAGTTATCGTAGGTAATATATCTCTTGGATCTTTTGTAGCTTTTAATTCTTACTTGGCTCTTTTAAACTGGCCAACTAGAGCTCTAGGCCAAGTTATAAATGTATTACAAAGAGGCGCAGCATCTATGGATAGATTAAATGCAATATTTGATAAAAAACCTGAAATAAGAGAAAAAGATAATGCAATATTTTTAGATGATTTTAAAGAAAAAATAGAATTTAAAAATGTAAGTTTTAAATATACAAATAGTAAACACAAGGCACTTACAGATATAAACTTAAAAATTAATAAAGGAGATACATTAGCTATAATAGGTAAGGCAGGAAGCGGAAAAACTACTATAATAAACCTATTGCTGAGATTGTATGATATAGATAAAGGTTCTATTTGTATAGATGGTATAAATATTAAAGACATTAGTTTAAAATCCTTAAGAGAAAATATAGGATATGTACCTCAAGACAATTTTCTTTTTTCAGAAACTATAAAAAGTAATATTAGTTTTGCCTTTGATGAAGAACCCCCTATAGAAGAAATATATTCATCAGCTAGAGATGCTGAGATATATAATAATATTATTGAATTCCCTAAGGGTTTTGATACTATTTTAGGAGAAAGGGGAGTAACACTCTCCGGTGGACAAAAGCAACGAACTTCAATAGCTAGGGCTTTAATAAAAAAGCCTTCAGTTCTTATATTAGATGATAGTTTATCTGCAGTAGATACGGCTACAGAAGAAAGTATATTAAATAATCTTGATAAAATTGATAATGATGTTACTAAGATAATAATTAGCCATAGAATCTCAACCATTCAATCTGCTAATGAAATTATATTTTTAGATGATGGTAAAATTAAAGAAAGAGGAACACATGATAAATTATTGAAATTAAATGGTTTATACAAAGATTTGTATGAAAAACAATTATTAGAA
>NZ_JBQDAA010000182.1:0-4660 GCF_052089545.1 Tissierella sp.
TATGGAATATTAATGTCCGAGAAAAAAGTGTGCTGAAAAAGGTTGACAATCCAGGCCTAGTCTCGTCTATTACAAACTCATTTAAAGGGCTATCTTTTTTTGCTTCTTCCTTTGCTATTTTTTTATCTATTTCCTCATCCAAATCTTTATCATTATTATCTTTATCTTCAACTATATCTTTTTCATCTTTGTTACTCTGTTCATCTTCTGAAGGATTTTCATCGCTTAGTTTATCCTGATGATCTGGTATTTCTTCTGAAGGCTTTGCATTGGTTTCTTTATCTTTTTTATCATCTTTTATTTCCTTTTCTTCATCATCTTCATTTTTCTCTGGTTCTTTTTCATACTCCTCTATAGCTACTGAATGGGTTACATCTACAAGGCATATAGGAGGAAACATAACACACCACCAGTTTTCACCTTTAGCATCGCCTAATTCTATTATAAGAGCTTCATAGTCTCCTTGTGGAAAGACAAGGTCTCCATATTTTCTAACTGGAAAAGCCTCTTCTCTTAATATAACATTTACATCATAATCTTTACCCCATTTACTAACTACATCCTTTGCTATAGAACGTATCTTATCACTTGACTCTAAGATTATTTCTCTACTTTCATCTAGAGAATTAGAATTTTCAAACATAGGCTCCATTTTTTCTAAAACTTTATCACGAACTTCAAGCTTTAAATCTTGATCTTCCCCAGTGTTACTATTTGCTCTTATATGAAACCTTATAACAGGTGGTATATTATTTTCAGGTTTTTCTGGCATGGCCTCAACTGATAGTGGTCCCCCTATGTATATAAAAAATATTAAAAAAACAGATAAGATTAAAATCTCACGATTATACTTCATTTTTAAATCCCCCTTATATATTTTAGCTCGTCCTTACTAATATCTTTGCCAAAGATTGGAAGTAGTATACAATTATTTTTTTAAATCTTGATTTAATGTATAATTTTACGCAATTTACAAAAAATAAGGAAAACATTGAAGGAGGATAAGACTTTGAAAAATAAATTTTTTAAAATTGTAGCTATTACACTAATATTTTTAACTGTACTCTATATCTATGAGCCACAAAGTGAAGTGATGAAAACTGCAAATAGATATAATGCATTTGCACCTAGAACACTTTACTGGGGTTCTACAGGTGACGATGTAAGGAAGGTTCAAGACAAACTACTTCGTTGGAAATATTATGACGGAGGCGTAGATGGAGTATATGGAGCAAGAACATATAGGGCTGTTATGCGCTTTCAGCAAAAAAATGGATTAAATCCTGATGGGATAGTAGGTAGCTCAACAGCTTCAGCTATGGGCATAAGCACAAGTAGTGCGCCTGGTTCTACCCAAGGAATTAATGCAAATGCAGACGAATACCTACTAGCTAGAACTATACACGGTGAAGCGAGAGGTGAGCCTTATATAGGTAAAGTTGCAGTAGCAGCAGTAGTTCTAAATAGAACTAAAAGTCCTAGCTTTCCGAATTCTACAGCAGGAGTAGTCTATCAGCCACTAGCTTTTACAGCTGTAGCAGATGGACAGATCAACTTAACTCCAAATAAAGACGCTATAAATGCAGCAAGAGATGCTATAAATGGTTGGGATCCTACAAATGGATGTCTATACTACTGGAACCCAGTTACAGCTACATCTAAGTGGATATGGAGTAGAACAGTAACACTAAAAATAGGTAAACACTGGTTTGGACTATAGGAGGGAAAAAATATGAAGAAAAAACATTTTATACTTCCAGCTATACTAGTGCTCTTACTAGTAGCAAGTGTAGCTTGGGGTTATGAACAGTTAAATGTAAAAGAAAACTATGAAGTAGCACTAGACAATCACTATCAAAGACTTTTTCTAGATGTAAAAGAACATGTAGAAAATGTTCAGGTAGATATATCTAAAGCATTAGTTGCAACAACAAAAGATAGAAACATTGTTCTTTTTACAGATATAATGAACAATGCAAATTCAGCACAAGATAAACTAGGTCAGATGCCTATAAATCACAATGATATATCAAAGACACAAAAGTTTTTAACTCAAGCTTCAGACTATAGCTACTTTCTCATACAAAAGCATTTAAAAGGCCAAGATATAACACCTGAACAAAGAAAAAACCTTACAGATCTTCAGGAAAATGCTTCAGCTTTTAATGGGGAACTTGCAGCTATACAAGAAAGTATGTCAGACCCTGACTATGTATATGGTGTAGCCTATATTAATGAAATGGATAAAGGGGAAGATAGTACAGCTGATGAAAGTGCTTTTCACACAAGTCTTGTAGACTTTGAATCAAATGTATCAAAATCTCCAGAGCTTTTATATGATGGTCCATTTGCAGACCAGATGTTAAATGGCAAAGCAAAAGGACTTGAAGATAAGGATGTAAATGAAAAACAGGCAGCAAATATAGCCTTGGATTTCTTAGGAAAAGGGAAAGTAGAAGATATAGAAAGCTTTGAACAAGGTGAAGGTGTAGATAAACTAAGGATACCTACAAATACATTTCACGCATATATGGATGGAAAAAATGAAGGATCAGCATCCTATATATCAGTTTCTAAAAAAGGTGGTAAGGTTATTTGGATGACAAATCCAAGACCTATAGGAGATAAAAAACTATCACAAAAAGAAGCCCAAAAAAAGGCATTAAAGTTTTTAGAAGAAAAAGGATTTAAAAACATGGAACCAAACTATTCTTTAAAATATGATGGATATACACTATTTAACTTTGCTGCCAAAGAAGGAGATGTTACCATATATCCAGATTTAGTAAAGGTAAAAGTAGCACTAGACACAGGGGAAATAATAGGAATGGACGCTGCACTATACTATTTAGCACATCACAAAAGAGATATAAAAGAACCTGAGATAAGCATAGAAGAAGCAAGAAAGACCCTAAAAAGTAAATTTGATATAAATTCAGAAAGATTAGCCATAATACCAAAAGGAAAAGATGAAGTCCTTACCTATGAATTTAAAGGTAGATATGGAGATGGAGATTTTATAATCTATATAAATGCCCAAAATGGCGACGAGGAACAAATACTTCAAATTATAAAAAGTGAAAACGGAACTCTAACATTTTAAAAAGCTCTTTTGAGCTTTTTAATTTTACCATTTTGTAAATATTAGAGGGTCCGTGTCACATATGTTTGACTTCTCCAGAAAATTTTGTAGTTTCTTGTAAAAAAAGATTTAAAAAATTGGACAGAGTATCCGATAATACATAAGATAGTAGTGGAACTTTTTTTATATAGTTTTAAAGGGGAGAGGAAACTTGGAGTCATCTAATAAAAGAGTAGGATTTAAAAGTTATTGGATTGCCTTTTGCATAAGTTTAGGATATATAATACTTATGTTAATTGCAGGAGCACTTATAGAAGGTAATGTTAGTAATGCAATAGGAAGATTATCTTTTTTCAGAAGAGAAAATATTTATTTTAGATATATAGAAGTTATTACTTTAAGTGGCATATTTGTATTTATTATGACTTGTTTAGTTATTAAAAAAATTGATAAAGATAAAGATTTTATAAATGATAATTATAAAAAAATAAAAGAAAGAGAACTAGCTATAAAAACAGCAACTAAACAGATAGAAAAACAAAGTGAACTAATATATAGTGTACTAGAAAATGCATCTATTTTTATCATCCAACTTGATAAAAACTTTAATATAAATAATGCTAGTAAAAACATAAAAGATATTATAGAGTTTGAAGTAGAGGATATGAGAAATAAGCCCTTATCTAGATTTATAGAACACGAATATGTTCAAGAAATTAAATCTGAGATGCAATATAAAGATATATATGAACTAGAAATAGAAATTTATTCAAAATATGGTAAAAGAGTATACATTTATGGAACGGTTAAAAAGGATATAAAAAACTATAAAGGTGATAAGTATTATACTTTTGTGTTATATGATATATCTAAGAGAAAAAGTTTACAGCAAAAGATAAGATATCTAGACTCATATGATTCTCTTACAGACCTTCCGAATAGGAATCTTATGGAAAGAATATTTACTTCCCTTCTTCCAAGATTGAATAAAGAAGGAAATCCAGGAGCACTTTTATTTATAGATATAGATCACTTTGCCTTTATAAATGAGACAAAAGGTCACCATGCAGGAGACCATCTTCTTATGGATATGGCAAATATATTAAAAGATATTAAAGAAGATGGGGATGTTCTAGGCAGGATAACTCAAGATAAATTTGTAATGATAATTACAGGTGAAAAGTCACTAGAAGATATAGACAAAAAAATAGATAATATAACAAAAAAGACAAATGTAGAGTGGGAGTTTGAAGATAAAAAATATATGGTATCTACAACTATAGGAGTATCTACTTACCCTAAAGATGGGGTTGGTTTTATAGTACTTTTAAAAAGTGCTAATTTAGCCTTAGAATGTGCAAAAGAAAGTGAAAGAACGAGCTATGAATACTATAATAAAGAAAAAAATGTTTAATTGTAAAAGACTTAAGTATAGTTTCGGATATAAAAATAGCTTTAAAAGAAGAACAGTTCCAAATGCATTACCAACCAATATATAATCTTCAAACTGGAGAGATTGATAACATGGAAAGTCTCATAAGATGGAAACATCCTGAAAGAGGATATGTATCTCCAGAA
>NZ_JBQDAA010000183.1:0-1116 GCF_052089545.1 Tissierella sp.
CTTCTACCATTTCAGATTGTGCTGTAAATATCCACTGATTTTCTACAGTCTTACATTGAAATTCATTTCCTGTTTCTGGGCCAGGAAGGGTTACAGTCATATCTAATTTTGTAACATTACCAGTTTCCAGTTTTCCAAGTAGTATATTATCATTTGCAAAATCTTTCATGGATCCTTCATATAATAAATTTCCTTCATAAGATATTTTGAGTATAAGTTGTGCTAATAAATCTACTTCTTCTGCTTCCCCTATTCTTTCTTGCCTCATATATATATTGAAAGGACTTTCATAGTTGTTTCTTATTGTAATAGTCCCATTCTTTACATCACCAGGATTTAAATTGTCAAAGTCAAAAAACTTTTCGTCGCTTGGTACTACATCTAGACCCTCATCATTTCCTATAACTTGAATCTGATCATCTGCATATATTAAATTATTCATAAATATCATATTAAAAATTAAGAAAGTGAATATGAATACTGGAATAAATATCAATTTAATTTTTTTATACACTTATTATTCCCTCCTTTATGAATTATTTTTTATTAAAGGCATATGGTATATATTATACATATGCCTTTAATAATTTATTTGTTATTATTTCTAATTTACTTATTATTTAGTCAATAGGATTATTATTATCAATATTTGGTAAGAAATCAACTTCCCATTCAGCTGCTGCTGCTCCATTAGTTGCTTGGATTGCTTCTGCTTTAATTGTTATATCAAGTTTAGCACCTTGATAATCATCATTCATTGATGCTCCATCAAAACAAATTTTATTATCTTTGAATAAAGGTTTAGTTTTTCCTTCTTTTTCTACTATTTTCATGTAATAGAAATATCCATCATGCTCTTCCCAATTTTCACCTAATTCATATATTACTGGTTCTAAACTTAATCCTGATTCATCAGCAAATGCTATATCTTTTTTAATTCTTATTAATGCTTTCTTTGTTCCAGTATTTTCAACATATACTTCCTTTTCATAACAATCGCCAGGGTTTACATTTGGAGCACCTTCAAAGTTGTCCACTAGATTAATTTTTACTGTTCCTGCTGTAAATTCATTTACTACTTCTTCTGATGTTGCTGTAAACCATGCAAAAGTTCCT
>NZ_JBQDAA010000183.1:1216-4651 GCF_052089545.1 Tissierella sp.
CTACTGCTAATAATGAAATTGCTATCGTCATTTTCTTTTTCATTTACAATACCTCCTTAAATTTTTAAATACTATTTTAAAATCTAATTCGGTAACTGGCTGCCATTTGAAAGGCCCTTTAGCTTTGCGTCCTTAAGTTTCCTTAAGTTTGCCTTTTTCATATTTAAAAGCAAAAGTTCCTTCCACCTCCTTTAATGAATTTTTTATATCTTTATAAGTTAAAACGGTAGGGAAGTTAAACCCCAAACATCTTTAAAGGCTTCATGTGTTGCTTGAACTGCCTCTGCTTCTACATTTACAGTTAATGTTTGACCTTGATATTCATTGTCTGTAATAGGCCCTATAAGTTTGACTGCATCTAATAATTTTGTGGTTTCTTCATTTTCATTTAATATATGTTTGTAATAATACCAACCATCTGAATAAACCCAATCACCACTATTTGCTAGTACTAATTCCACATTGTCATTTGGTAATTGATTAGTCCACATCTTAGTTAATTTAACTCTTACATAAGTTTTTTTGGAGCCCTTACTTATTACTGTTACATCTTTGTTTGTAGTGTCACCTGGATTCCAATTATCTATATTCTCAAAGCCATTTTCGTTTACCTCTACGGCTACAGTACCTGCTGTAAATGTATTTGTAACTGCTCCTGATGAATCAGTAAACCAAGCAAATGTTGCGCCTAATACAAATGCAAATACTACTACTAATGAAAGTGAGATTAATATTCTTTTTTTCATTTATATTACTCCTTCCGATTTCTTCCTTTTAAGATAATCATATATTGTGAAAAGTATTATTAAACTTGCTGGAATTATCATTACAACTACTAATCCAACTCTCGTTTTAACAAAAGCTAACAACCTTCCTAAATATGGAATAACAAAAATTTGTTTTCCAATTATATTGCTACCATTTAAAGGGTTGGGATCATCTGCATTGTTTGCATCTCCTCTAGTTGTAAACTTCAATGCTTTTTCATTTTCTATATTTACTACTCTATGAGTTACTACTGTTTCTCCATTTGGTTTATAGCTTATTACATCATTTACTTCTATATCTTTTGCTTCCATTTCTTTTACAACTATAAGACTACCTACTCCTAATATTGGTTCCATACTTCCACTTTGAACAATATAGAATCTGTGACCAAATATAGAAGGAGCTTCATTGGAAGATCTATTTTGTATTACAAAAATTATCATTAGTATTAAAGCTAATATAACTATATAGAATATAATTTGCTCTAATATTTTAAAGATATTTTTTATTGTAATTGATTTTGAATATTCTTCCATAAGCTCCTCTCCTTTTTTAATTTCCTAGTATAACCTTAAATAAATTGTCCTTATCATGATCGTCATAGAACCAATCATCATTTGTTCTTTCGTTTTCAAAGCTTACATTAACATGTCTATTTTCACTAGTAATGGTTACTGTTCTTGTTCTACTTCCTACAGCTTTATAATTGGCTGGAACTATTTCTTCTAAATTATAAGTTCCTCCTATTAAATTTTCTATGGTTTGACTTTCTCCTTCCTTAACCATTACTGACCAAGTTTTACCATTTGGTCCAGAGATATTTATAGTAAACCTTTTATATGTGTTTTCATTTGTCACTACTTTAGATATTGTTATACTCCCTCTAACAACTATTATCTTGATATCATCTTTAGCCTTACAACCATTTTTATCTGTTACTATGAGGGTATATACCGTATCTTCTGTAGGACTTACTATTGGATTTCTTTGATCTGATGACCATCCTGGATCTGTACTACTTGACCACTCATAAGTGAATGGTTCAGTTCCTGAACTAATCACTAGATTTTCACCAATATCAATACTATCTGTTATCATTTCTCTGTCTTCTCCTAAATCTACCTTTAATGGAGCCATTACATCTACAGTTGGAACTGGGAATTCTTTTTCTTTTGGATCATCATTTACATCTATATAATTAAGTTTTGCCCAGTCATTTGTAGCTACATTTGTTCCACCTTCAAATGATTCTTTAGCTCTGATATCATAAGTTAAGGTAGTTTTTTCTGTTATTATTCCAGCATTCCAAGTAATTTCATGAGTGTTCTCATCATATGTTGCATTACTACTTGAAAGACTTCCTTCTACAAATTCAAAATCATCACTTATTTTATCCTGTACTACTGCTGCTTTAGCTGCATAATTTAATTGTTGAGATATTTGATTATATATTGCTGTCAAATCTGCCGCAGAAAATGTTTCATAATATCCTGCATTTTGAGAATCTTCTAGTACCTGTCTTGCAACAGGTAAGGTTTGACTTGGTACTTGATTTAATAATCCTACCGTAAAAACTCTAGCTACATCTTGTGAGGCTATACCTTCTGCTATTGCAGCATTTGCATGATTATTCAAACTTGTAGGATAATTTGGTCCATACCAGTTGCCAATACTTACTGTAGGAACACCATCTGTTAATAGTACTATTGCCTTATTTGCGTTAGTTCTACCATTACTACCCATTAAAATTCTAGATCTTCTAAAACCTGCTTGTGTATTTGTTCCTCCAGTCGGATTTAGATTGTTAATACTAGTTTGAATATCAGAATAACTATTTGTAAAGTTTCGATCCAAAGATGCATCTGTAGCTGCTCCATATCCATAAATACTTCCTGAATATGCATATGATACTAAAGCTACTCTATTGTTAGTATTCTGTAGAACAGTGTTTGCAAAAGTTTTAGCTGCATTTTTTGCATAATACATTGATGTAGGATTACCTGCATCCATACTACCTGATCTATCTATTACTAAAATTACATCTACAGGTTTTTCAGGGATTTGTCCGTCTATTTCAAGTGTTACTGTATATTGTCTACAACCTTGTGTTATTTCAGCTGTTTTATCAACCACTATTGTATCTTCATACTCTGGAACTGGATTAACATAGGTTCTTGATTGACCAATCATTCCAAGTGTAGAAATACTAGCTTTAAATAAATCATCTAAATACTTTTGATATTCTTTTGGAAATTCTTCATGTTCATCTACCTCGGTAAAAGCTGAACCAGAATTCTTTTTCTTTACTATTTCTGGTTTTAATAACTTTACTTCTATATCTTGATTTTTGGAAATAACTTTCTTATCAAAATTTGTACTTATAAAAATATTATTCTTTTTAACTTTTTCTTTTAATGTTGAGAACTTGTTATAAATAGTTTTGATTTCTTCTTTTTCTCCAACCTTTAAAAGCTTAATTTTCTGATTTAAACCTGTTAAACTATCTTTTACTAATAAATTATTTAAATCTACATCACCATTATTTTTTATGCTGATAGTATAAATTATATCTTCCCAAGGTTTATATGCCTTCTTATCTGTTTTAATATTAAATTCAAAACTTGGGTTTAATACTTTCTTTGGTTCTTCTTTTACTTCTTTTACCTC
>NZ_JBQDAA010000184.1:0-2750 GCF_052089545.1 Tissierella sp.
TTAATTCAATATGAATATCTTTTAGTTCATAATTTACATTTTCTAGTCTATCCAATAACTCTTTTAAATTATTATCATATCTTGTTATATTGTTTAATATAGATAAGTTTTTTCCTAAAGATATTAAAATAGAATTTTCCATATAATCTGAGTCGTTAAGACTCTCTAGTATCCCTTCTATACCCGTTTTAATTATTTTAGCATTATTAAGTTTACTAAATTCATTTTCCATTTTTTCTTCATTTTCATTCTCTAGATTTGAATTTTCTATTTCCTCTATTTGATATTTCAATAAATCTATTTCTCTTTCCCGTTGACTTGAGTCCAAGTTCATTTGTGATAAAAGCTCTTTTTCTTTTATATAGCTTATATATATAGATTTTATTTCAAGCTTTAATTTTCTCAAACTTTCATCCCCAAAGGAATCAATTAATATTTTATGGTTTTTAGTATTTAATAATGATTGATGTTCATGTTGTGCAAATATGTCAACTAATTTAGAGGTAATTTCATTTAAAATAGAAAGAGTCACTGTTCTACCATTTATTCTAGACATACTGGGATGACTTATAGAAATTTCTTTTGATATAATTAAAAGTTTATCTTTTTCAATTTCTATACCATATTTATTTAAAAATGGCTTTAATTCATTTATGTTTTCTATTAAAAATACAGCTTGAAGAAATGCTTTTTCTTCATCAGATCTTATAAGTTCTTTAGTACCTCTTCCACCTAGAATTATGCCTAAAGCTTCAATTATTATAGATTTTCCGGAACCTGTTTCTCCAGTTAAGAGATTTAAGCCTCTAGTAAACTGTATATTTATATCTTTAATTATGGCAAAATTTTTAATGCTCAATTCAACCAGCATTTTATCTCCCCCAAATTAGATTTTAATATATCCTTATATTAAAATTTATCTTTATTCCCATCAACTTTATTTTTATGTTTTTTAGTTCTTTTATTAGGAAAAAATTCTATATTAAATATTTTTTCTATTAAATTTATAAATTTAGCTATATTATACGTAATTTCTTCAAAATGTAACAATGCTACAGCCTTTCCAAAAGCTTTTCCTCCCACTGTTAAAGAGGCAACTATTGCAGTCATGAAAATAGTTATTATAGTTCCATTTTTAATATCATAATTTTTTATAATTCTCAATATCAATGTAGTAGCTATTCCTCCTGAAACTATTCCACTTATATCACCTACCACATCATTACAAAAATTTGATACAGGTCCAGCATTTCTGATTAGCCTTATAGCAACCTTCGCTTTATCATTTTTCTTAGCTGCCATAGAATGAAATGGCTTTTCTTCTGCTTTTGTAACTGCTATACCAAGTGCATCAAATATAATCCCTATAATAATTATTAAAAATAATATAACAAATGATACAATTGTTTGTAAATTATTGATAGAATTTTCAGTGATTATACTAAAAATCACAGCTAAAATAAAAGTACCAATACTTATTGTAAATACCCATTTAATATTATATTTATAAAATAAATTGCTTCTATTTTTATTGTTCATTTATAAATAAAACCTCCATATATGTAAAAAGCTGATAGCAAAGCTATCAGCAAAAAGTGGTAATAAATCAAGTAAATTTTACGGCTTAGGTCCAGCAGGATTTCCCTAATAAAAACTGTATGTCACCATTACAGCGGTTTCCCTTTAATTTTACTACTATTGTGTTGCCATCAATAGAACTGGATTACCACTTAGTCCGCACTTTAATCCTTGAATCATTTTAATTAAAACAGCCTAGGAGATTTCCTCTACAGTCATTCTATTCCTTAGCCTCTTTTGCAAAATAGATTTCAACAACTAGATTTCTACCTACATGGCCACGTAGATAAAAATTGAACTTGTCATCCGCCATACTTCACTCAAGGCAGGCTACTCTGCTCTTGTTTTTGCAGGTTTATCACAATATATAAAATAATAAATATATTGCGTCTCCACGAAGGTAGGGTCTACGCCTGCATGCCATTGCAGATCGCCCCATCCCTCTTACTCCCTGAAATAGCCCATGACTGGGCGTCGCAAGCCAAGACAAGGAACTTCATCGATGTGCCCTTTGACGGATTTTTAGCCCCGCCTTCCAGAATAGATGTGCCGACTAGGATACTGTACCACTTATACTTACAATAAGTATATCATATCTTTAAAAAATTTAAAATACATAATTATTTTTTCCTATTTAAAAGTAAAATAGTTAATTCTCTTAAAAAACTCGTATCTTTATTTTTAATTTTATCAAGTTCTTCTAATGCATTATTTGTAAGTTCCTCTAATTTATTTGAGGCTTTTCCCTTATTATTTAAATTTAGAAATGTAAATTTGTTTATATCTTCTTCTATATCTAAAAAATCATCCTTTATTTGATAAGCTAGTCCTATATTTTTAGAGAACTCATGCATTATTCTTATTTCATTTTTATCTGCTCCTCCTAAAATAGCTCCCGATAATACACTAGCTTTGAAAAGAGCTGCAGTTTTAGCATTATACATAAACTTTAACTTATCTTGATCCATATTATTATTGTTACCAAATAAATCTACTACTTGACCCCCTATCATTCCATTCACACCAGCACAGTTTGAAATGATTTCCATAATTTTAACACGCGCTTTATAGTCATCCAAAGTTTTAGAAGACAATAAAGTTTCTTTTAGCATAGTTTCAAAAGCTAAGTTCAGCAAACCATCTCCACTTAAAACAGCTAAAGCTTCTCCATA
>NZ_JBQDAA010000184.1:2760-4565 GCF_052089545.1 Tissierella sp.
TATGATTTGTAGGCTTTCCTCTTCTCGTCTTATCATTATCCATAGATGGTAAATCGTCGTGTATAAGCGAGTATGTATGAATCATTTCTATGGCACATGCATATGGAAGTATATGTGATTTATTTTCACTAAATACTTCAAAGGACTTTACAGCGATTATAGGTCTTAATCTTTTTCCACCAGTGAACAAACTATATTCCATTGAATCATATATATTTTTTTGATATGAACCTTTAAAATCTAAATATGAATATAATTTATCATCTATTATATCTACAAGTTCTTTTATATCATTAGAAATTATTTTTCTCATCCTCTCCAAAAAAATTAACTTCTATTATTGAATCGTCTGAGTCATCTAGTAGAAGTTTAACTTCATTTTCAGCGTCAGATAGAAGTTTGTTACAATATTTATATAATTCTACTCCTCTTTTAAAAATATCTATTGAATTATTTAGAGAAGTTTCATCTTTTTCTAATTTTCCCACAATATTTTCTAATTCTTTTAAAGCCTCTTCATATGATAATTTTTTATTTTCCATATAAATTATTCTCCTTTTTAATCTCTTTTACAAGCACTTGCATTTCTCCATCTTTGACTTTTACATTTATAAGTTCATTTAATTCTATATCCTTTAATGACTTTATAACATTGCCTTTATCATTTATAAGAATAGCATGTCCGCTTTCTAAGGATAATAAAGGATTTAATACTTTAAAATCATTTTCTAAACTTAAAAGAGATTTAGTTTTTTTATTTAAACTATTATTTATATATGCAGATAAATCTTTAAAAATCATATCAATTTCTTGTCTATTGTTTCTTAGTTTAAGATACGGATTATTATATTTAAGTTCATTTTTAAATACATTTAGCTCTTTATCTTTATATTTCAATGACTTTAGAAACATGCTTTCTAAATCATTGTACCTACTATTTAATTCATTTTTTAGATCCATTCTATTTGGTACAACTAGTTCGGCTGCAGCAGATGGTGTAGGAGCTCTTAAATCAGATACAAAGTCTGATACTGTGAAATCTGTTTCATGTCCAACAGCAGATATAATTGGTGTTTTCAAATTGAATATACATCTTGCTAGTTCTTCATTATTAAAGCAAAATAAATCTTCCATTGAACCACCACCTCTAGCTAATATTATAACTTCAATATTTTCATCGTCATCTAAATAGTTTAAAGCTTTTATAATTTCTTTATATGCACTAGTACCTTGAACTAATGACGGATATATAGAAAGTTTGGAAGATGAAGATCTTCTATTTATTATATGAATTATATCATGAACTGCAGCTCCTGTAGGCGAAGTTACGACCCCTATGTTCTTTGGCAAAAAAGGTAAATCCTTCTTAAACTTTTTTTCGAATAGACCCTCTTTCTCTAATTTAAGCTTTAATTTTTCATAAGCTTTATATAGTTCTCCAATCCCATCTTCTTTAATATTTTTAACATACAATTGATATTCTCCATTCTTTTCATAAATAGATATATATCCTTCAGCAATGATTTTTTGCCCTTCAGATAAATTAAATGTGTTATATTTAGCATCACCTTTGAACATAACACATTTAATTAATGATTTATTATCTTTTAATGAAAAATATAAATGACCACTTATATGCCTTTTAAAGTTTGAGATTTCACCTTCTATCTGTATATTAGAAAGAATCATATCAGAGGCAAATATTCTTTTAATATACTTATTTAATTCACTTACCTTTAAAGGTTTCATCTTATCACTCCTCTTTAAATCAAGTAGTATTTTTCAATACTTCTGATTCTTTTTTT
>NZ_JBQDAA010000185.1:0-4522 GCF_052089545.1 Tissierella sp.
CTTCTTGTTTAGCTATAATAGAAGTACAAACTGCATCACCCGTAACATTTACTGCAGTCCTACCCATATCTACCAATCTATCTATCCCCATTATAAGTGCTATCCCTTCTATAGGAAGTCCTACAGATTGAACTACTAGAGCCAGCATTATAGCTCCAGCTCCAGGAACTCCTGCCGTACCTATAGAGGCAAGTGTTGCTGTCAAAACTATTGTAAGTATCATACTAAAGCTTAAAGGTATATTATAAACCTGAGCGATAAAAAACACTGCCACACCTTGCATTATAGCCGTACCATCCATATTTATAGTAGCGCCTAATGGTATTGTAAAGCTTGAAATACTTCTATCTATTCCAAGTTCATTTTCACATATATCAAGTGAAACTGGTATTGTCGCACCACTACTTGCTGTTGAAAAAGCAACTGTCATGGCTCTAACAAATTTTCTATAAAACTTGCCCAAGCTTAGCCCTGTAAAGATTTTAAACAAGCCTCCATATACTAAAGTTCCATGAATTGCGAGTCCAATATAAACTGCTATTACATATTTGGCAAGTGGCAAAAGTGCACTAAGTCCAGTTGTCGCAAATGTTTTAGCAATAAGACCAAAAACTCCTATAGGGGCCAGCATCATAACAATTTCTACAAGCTTCATAACAAGCTCGTTTAAATCCTCGAAGAGCTTTACAAGTCCTTTTCCTTTTTCACCAAGAAGAGACAAGCCTACACCTGTTAAAATTGCAAAGACTATAATTTGAAGCATATTGCCTTCTGCCATAGCCTCAACTGGATTATTTGGAACAATCTCAGTAAGAGTTTCTACTAATGGAGTTTTCTCATCAACAGTTGTTTCTACCTCTTCTATTTCGTCAAGATTCAGTCCTGTACCTGGCTGTATTATAGCACCTATACTAAGTGCTATGGTTATAGCTAATGCTGTTGTAAATAAGTAAAAAGTGATTGTTTTTACTCCTACCCTTCCAAGTTTTTTTACATCTCCCATACTGGCAGCACCGTTTACAAGCGAAATAAATACCAAAGGAACTACTATCATCATAATTGCTCTTAAAAATATTTGACCTAATAACTGAAATATACCATCAATTAAGATAGTATCTCTTAAAGTTCCTTGGGACATAGGATATACTATAAGTCCAACCACTAAACCTAATACTAGTGCTATAAGAATTTTCGTTGTTAAACTAAGTTTCTTTTTCACAAAATCTCCCTCCTCAAATAATATTTATATATCTATATTCATTATATTATAATTTATAAAGAATTATTTGTCAATTCTGACTTCTTTTATCCTAAATAAAAAAGCCAGTAGAAAAACTACTGACTTTTCCCTTTATCTTTTCTTTAATTTTTCAACTAGTAATTTATTTACTATCTGTGGATTAGCTTTTCCACGACTAGCTTTCATTACCTGTCCTACTAAAAAACCTACAGCTCTATCTTTTCCATTTTTATAATCTATAATAGACTGTTCATTTTTATCCAATACTTCTTCTATCATAGTTTCAAGTTCGCCTTCATCACTTATTTGTATAAGACCTTTTTCCTTTACTATCTTTTCTGGTTTTTTTCCTGTTTCAAACATATCTCTTAAAACTTTTTTACCCGTATTATTATTTATCTTTCCAGCTTTTACTATCTTAAGAAGTTCTGCTAAATCTTTAGATGTAAACTTAAGAGAATCTATATCTCCATCTTCTTCATTTATTCTTCTTAAAACATCTCCCATTATCCAATTACTTACAAGCTTTACATCATCTATATATTTTAGAGTATCTTCAAAAAATATAGACACATCTTTGGAAGCAGTTAAAACTTCTGCATCATAAGAAGAAAGGCTGTATTCCTTTATAAATCTATCTCTTTTGTCGCCTGGAAGTTCTGGCATATTTTCCTTTATTTCCTCTATCCACTCATCACTTATTTCTATAGGAAGAATATCGCCGTCTACTAAAAATCTATAATCTTCTGCCTCACCTTTTTCTCTCATAAGGATAGTTTTACCTTCAACCTCATCCCATCTTCTAGTTTCCTTTTTTGTATCTTTACCATCTTCAAGTAGTTCTATATGTCTTTTTTCTTCATATTCTATAGACCTAACAGCTGAAGAAAAGGAGTTTAGATTTTTAATCTCTGTAATAGTACTTTTTTGTCCCGCTTCTTCATCTACTACATTTATATTTACATCACATCTAAGTGAACCTTCTTCCATCTTACAATCAGAAACTTCTATATATTTTAAGGTATCTCTTAATCCCTCTAAGAAAAGTTTAGCTTCTTCTCCCGAAGATATTTCTGGCTTACTTACTATCTCAATAAGCGGAACCCCTGCCCTGTTATAGTCAAGAAGCGTATCTCCATCTTCAGTATGAATTGACTTACCTGTATCTTCTTCTATATGGATCCTTATAAGATGTATATCTTTTTTACCATCTTCACTTTCTATACTTATATAACCGCCTTCACAAACTGGCAGTTCATCTTGAGAAGTTTGATAGCCCTTAACAAGGTCTGAATAAAAATAGCTTTTTCTATCCATCTTAGTTTTTTGATTTATAGATGAATGTAGGCTAAGCCCTGCTCTTATAGCATAGTCTAAGGATTCTTTACTCAAACTTGGCATAGCACCAGGAAGCCCTAAACAGATTGGACAACAGTGAGTATTTGCTTCTCCTCCAAATTCATTTGTACAATCACAAAATATCTTTGTCTCGGTCATAAGCTCTACATGTATTTCAAGACCTATTATTGTTTTATATCCCATTTATTTAACCATCCCTTCAAAAGAAAGTGCTGCTTTTATAATAGTTTCTTCTTCGAATTTATCTCCTATTATTTGTAGACCAGTCTTAAGTTTGTCTCCTCCCATAGGAAGTGATATTGCTGGAAGTCCTGCTAGGTTTACACTTTCATTAATATCTTTATAAAATGTAGCAGATTTATCATTTAATTTATTAGGTAAATTTAAATCACTAGGTACTATTAAAATATCTACTTTAGAAAAAGCATCATCAAAGTCATTTATTATTAGAGTCCTAACTTTTTGAGCCTTTTTATAGTAGTCATCTCCCCTACCACCACTTAAAAGATAAGTTCCAAATAAAATTCTTTTTCTAATTTCTTCTCCAAAACCTTCTCTTCTAGTATTTTTATATAACTCATCCAAAGTATCGTATTCTTCAGCTCTATGTCCATATACTATACCTCCAAATCTAGCAAGATTAGAACTAGCATCAGCTGATATTATAGTTTTAAATGATTTTTCTGTATATTTTATATGGGGTATAGAGATTTCTTCTACTATAGCTCCTAAACTTTTAAAGTTTTCAATAGCTGCTTCAAAATCTTTCCTTACAGATGAATCCATTTCTAGATCTATCCATTCCTTTGGAAGACCTATTTTAAGTCCCTTTATATCTCCTTTTGCATCTAAGTTTATATCTACATCTTTTGTAGTTGTATCTAGCTTGTCTTCTCCATATATGGCTTTTAACATAAGTGTTGCATCTTTTACATCTCTACCAAATGTCCCCACAGTATCTAAACTATTTGAAAGTGTTATAAGACCATATCTAGAAACAAGTCCATAAGTAGGTTTTATTCCTACGACTCCACAATATGATGATGGTTTTCTAATGGAACCACCCGTATCAGTACCAATTGATAGTGCTGCTTCTTTTGCACAAATACTAGCTGCACTTCCTCCAGATGAACCTCCTGGAACCCTAGAAGTGTCTAGTGGGTTTTTAGTAGGCCCAAAGTATGAAAGCTCAGTAGTTCTACCCATAGCAAATTCATCCATATTAGTCTTTCCAATTATAATGCCATCTTCTTTTTTAATCTTTTCTACAATTGTAGCATCAAAAGGTGCCACAAAATCTTCTAACATTTTAGACCCAGCTGTAGTTTTAAAGTCCTTTGTAATTATATTATCTTTTAAAGATATAGGAATCCCTGCAAGAAGACCAAGTGATTCCCCTTTTTTAAGTCTTTCATCAATTTCTTCAGCTTGTGCAAGTGCACTTTCTTTATCAATAGAAATAAAAGCATTTATATATTTTTCTTTTTCTTCTATATTTTTTATATGAGATTTTACAATATCTACACTTGAGATTTCTCCATTTAATAATTTCTCTCGTATCTCCCAAGCTTTTAACTCTGAAATATTCATTTATTTTCCTCCCTGTTGAAATTTATACCATACTATATATATTATACTTTGATTGTATCCAATTGTACAATTAAAAGTCAATTCATATGAATTGACTTTTAATTCTCCTTGCTATCCTAAAACTTTTTTAGCTATCTCTACTGCTTCTTTAGCATCTTTTGCATAAAAATCAGCCTTTATCATCTTTGAATAATCTTCATTTAAAATTGCTCCTCCAACCATAACCTTTAAATCAAGCCCTGTATCTTTTAAACTATTTATTGTATCTTCCATACTTTTTACTGTAGTAGTCATAAGGGCACTTAAACCTACCAATTTAATATCATTATCTAT
>NZ_JBQDAA010000186.1:0-4496 GCF_052089545.1 Tissierella sp.
ATTTTAATTATACACTATTATTAGTTTACGACAACTATCCTACCACATAGGGGAAGCAACCAAAGGACTTAAGGATATTTTAGATATTTAATAATCATATTATAATTCAAATGAAGAATAGGAGGCTTTTAAAATGAAAAAATTTACGATACTTAGTTTTATTCTAGTATTTATTTCAATTATAATGTTAGGCTGTCAACTACAAGACAGTAAAGATAGTAATAAAATAAATTTAAAGGATGAAATAAAAGAAATTAATATTTTTCAATCTAATGAATTTAAAAATGAAAATTCGGACTTAATTGTATCTGCTAGTGACACAGATAATACAGAGATATTTGAAACAGTAAAAACTATAATAAGTGATTCGATTAAACAAGCAGGTATTGTTGACATGATAGAGCCAAATTATAATTTAGAAATTGTTTATGAAGACGATAGTACAAAAGAACTTTATCTATGGCTGATGGAAGTGGAAGATGGGAAAGGATCTCTAATGGAGGCTGAAGACACCCACATAGTATATAGTTTTTCAGAAGACTTGAATGCTAAATTAATTGATTTAATCAAATCAAAGTAATTAATAGATTAAAAGTGAGTTATCATAATAGAAGAACTGACAAACTAAAAAATAGATATAATCATCTAAATATAAGCTAATTAATAAGTTAATATATAAAGATAAAGAATAGTTCCTTACAGGCTGTTCTTTATCTTTATATAAGGGTAAATACAATATAAGCAAACATTGAAAGCGTAATTTAAAAACTATGAATTGTGACTTTAAAAGGATGTGATGATTTGAAAAAAATATTAATATTCGTATTACTTATTTGTTCTACTATATTTGTAGTTTCCTGCTCCAGGGAAAAGTACATGCAAGAAATGACCTTATTGGATAGTATAAAAGAAATTTCAATATCAGAATTTAATGGATATGGAGGTCTAAATGAAGACTATATTGCTTCTGTATCTAAGAAAGAGCTTATATCAGATTTTGAAAATATAATAAGAAATACGAGTGATGGGAGTAAATACATAGACAAAGAAGGGCCTGACTATGATATATTGATTAAATATGAAGACGGTGGTACTCATGGGCTACATCTAATTTTAGGTGATAAAGATCAAGAGAGTAAGTTTCTATATATTGGACACGAAAATATTGCTTATTCTTCTACACAGGAAGCAACAGAAGAACTTAAGGATATTCTAAACCTCTTATAATATACAAATTATTTATAATATGATATCGTTTATATGAGGAGATGATAAAGTATGCCTAAAGATTTAAAGGAAAACTTTAGAGACATTAGTTCAGAAAACAAAAGCAGAGAAGATAGTAAAATAACTTCTTTCGATATAATAATGGGTAAGTCACAAGATCTTAATTTTGAGACTTACCTATTATTTATAAAGATTTAGATGATGAAGTTAGATAGAAACCCTAATAAAGAGGAAAATAATAAATTGTTTATTACTAAATAGAAAAAGTTTGTAACGAATCAGCCAAATTTAGCATATATAAGTGATGGGACTTTTAAAAGTCAAATTCATAGCAAGGGAATTCTAATAAATAAGAATTAAATAAAAGTTTTTATTTATAAGAGAGGAGGTAGCTTTTGTATAAAAAAGACATGTATCAGGATTATGGTGACTTTGTTTTTAGATATTTAATAACCTTAACCAATAATAAAGACTTAGCGGAAGAATTAACTCAAGAAACATTTTATCAAGCTATTAAGTCTATAGATAAATATAAAGATACTGGGAAAGCAAAATTTTCTACATGGCTATGTGCAATTGCAAAAAATGTATGGATGAAAGAACTGAACCGACTTAATAAAAGAAAGCAATTAGTTGATTCATTAAGTGACAAAACTGATTTATCTTATAACTTAGAAGAAGAATATTTTAAAAATGAGGACAAAGTAAATTTCTTCAAGAAAGCTCACCGACTTGATGAAAGAAAAAGAGAAATAATCTATTTAAGACTATTAGGAGATTTGTCTTTTAAAGAAATTGGATCAATTTTAGGAGAAACAGAAAATTGGGCAAGAGTAACGTTTTATCGTGCAAAGCAAGAACTGAAAAAGGAGGATGATAACTATGAATCATAATGTTTTTAGAGATTTAGCTCCTACTTATATTGATAATTTAACAAGTGAAGAAACTAATAAATTAATAGAAGAACATTTAAAAGATTGTAAGGAATGTAGGGAATATTTAGATCAAATGAAAGAAGATGTACTATTAGGAAGTAAAGATGAAAAAGAAGAAGAAAAAAGAAATATTGACTACTTTAAAAAGGTACGTTCAAAACAGAGAAAAAAGGTTTTTACTATTGTAGGATCATTACTATCAGTTTTTTTAATTATATTAATTAGTTTTTATATACTTATTAGTCACCAATTGAAACCCCTTCCAGAAGCGAAAAGGAATATATCCACAACAAATATCAAAATGGTAGTAGATATGGAAGACGTAGCTAATAGAACGCCAATTGTGAGAACTTATACAAAAAAAGAGTTTGATAATTTTAATGAAAATAAAATAAAAAAGATTAGAGAAATAGTAAATGGTAATATAGAAGGAGATATCCCAGCATTAGTAATAGAAAATGGAAGAGGTATACTTAATTTTACTTTTGAAAAAAAAGATGAAAAAGGTGTATTCACTAAAATAATCCCTGATGATATACCTAAGATTAAAATATCAGTTTCAAGTTATTCTAGTGAGAAAGGAGCAAAGGAAATAGATGATTCATTTATGGAACATGAAAATCGGGAAGGAATATATCTATATGAAATAAAAAGATACTTTAATGAGTTCACTGAAGATGAAAATTTTTTTTATGAGGATGATGAATTTTTTATGGAATTTCTTAATATAGAAATAAACTATGAAATTGATAAAGAAAAATATGTATCAATATTTTCAATACATTCAGTAGAGGATAAATAATAGAAAGATAAAACAGCTATAATTATTTAAATATAAGAGATAGAAAACATTGTTGAAAGACAATGTTTTCTTTTTCTTTTATTAGTTTATCATAATTATTAATATAAGGTGATTATGACAAACTAGCATAGTTAAATCTATTCAAGCTAAGGAAATACGCTTAACATCTACAAATATAAATGATATAATATTTATGAGTTGAAGATCTAATAGTATACTTAAATCTAGCCTAAAATCCTAAATAAGAGGTGCTTTTATGAAAAAGAATATCATATTACTCAGTATAATTTTCCTAACATTTACTTTAATAGCTTGTAAGCAAGATAGGAAGGTAGACAATATTATAATTGATTTAGGAGAGTCTACTAAGTTTAGTCAAGAAGAAGTAAAAGAAGCTATAGATACTGTGAAAGATAATTTTGATTTTAAAGGATGTACTCTGAAAAAACTATTGTATGATGAAGAGAAATCTAATCATGCAACTAGTGGATATATGGGAAATGGAAGAGGATCAATAAATGAAGTTAAGGCTGAGAATGTCCTTGTAATACTTTCCGAGTTTGATGTAGATTCTGTAGGTGGAGATGGTAGCTTTAATCCAAACTCAACTTACGATGATTTTCAATTTATACTAATAAGAGATGGTAAAACAAGTGATTAGGAAATTAGTGACTGGGGATATTAATATTTATATAGATTTACAGGAGGGCTAAGATGATATTAGTTAAAACGTTAAATGATAAAATAGTATTTGAAAATAAAAGAGATATTCTTACATACTTTGAGGACCATATAGAAGAAAAAGGAAAAGAATATTTCGAGGAAAACAATGACTATATAGAAATAGATGGAGATAGAATAGAAAGCTTAGAAGAGTGGAAAGAGTGGACTTCTCATGTAAGCACTGGAATATATAATGCCTTGAATGAGTTAGAAGAACTAGTAGAAGAGGAGCTTAGCTTGTTTGATATGGATAATGAAGCTCAGATAATACTAGATATCCAAGGTAAGGTTAGTATCTTTGATGAGGATCTTGAAGATGTATTATTGGAAGGAGAATATACTTATATATACTGGGATGATGAAGTAGGTGGAGAAACTAGAGAGATATGTGTTGAGTTTGAGGTTATGGAAGAAAATGATGATTATATAGAAGAAACAATTATAAAAATAAGGAAAATAAGCCTATTATAATGTGAAGAAAATAGTGAGAAATGGGAGATGAAAATAATGTTTGATATTAAAAGATTTATTGGTCAAGCTATATTTCCATTAATAGCTGCACTTATAGCAAACTATTTTATTAATAGAAATAAGAGAAAGAATAAAAGAAAACATTAACATTATAAGCAAGATATAGCAATTTTCCTAGAATAGGGTATAATAAATATATATTATATTATTTGAAAGGTAGTGAAATCATGAGTATAGCCAAAAAATGTAGAAATATTTTAATAGAATATGAAGAAATTATATTTGCTTATATTTTTGGTTCATATGTCCAAAATAATATAAGAGAAAATAGTGATATA
>NZ_JBQDAA010000187.1:0-4490 GCF_052089545.1 Tissierella sp.
GTCTTTTGGTTCTACAAAGGTACTTTCCCATATAAACTTAAAATTAGATGAAGACAAGATATATGGTCTTTTAGGAAGAAACGGTGTAGGAAAAACAACATTATTAAATATAATATCAAACTCTATAAAAGCAGATAGGGGAGAAGTGTTCTTTAATGGACAAGGCGTGTATGAAAACTCTAAAGCCCTAGAAAACATTGCTATGGTAAAGGAAAGTGGATTTGGAGTAGAAGATATAAAGGTTAAAAAGATATTTAAAGGGGCTAAAATTTTATATAAAAATTGGGATGAAGAGTATGCTAAAACTTTAATAAAAGAATTTAGTTTAGACATAAAAAAGAACTATAGTAAACTTTCTAGGGGAAATCAAACTATAGTAGGACTAGTTATAGGTCTAGCATCTAGAGCTCCTTTAACAATATTTGACGAGCCGTCACTAGGACTTGATGCAGCTTATAGGTATAAGTTTTATAACCTTCTCTTAGAAGATGTAGAAAAGTATCCTAGGACAGTTATTATATCAACTCATTTAATAGATGAAGTTACAAATCTATTTGAAGAAATAATAATATTAAAAGATGAAAAAGTTTTTATAAAAGAAGAGGTAGAAGACTTAATGAAAAAATCATACTTTTTAAATGGAAGGTTAGAAAATATAAAACCTTTTATAAAGGATAAAAATGTGATTAGTAAAGAAGAATTTGGTTCTAGTCTTATAGTAGGCATATTTGATAGTTTATCCAAAGAGGAAAAGGATGATTTAAAGAAAAATGAAGTAGATGTAAGTTCCATACCACTTCAAAAACTATTTGTTTTATTAACTGAGAAGTATAGAGCTGAAGGAGGTAAGATAGATGGATAGTTTTAAAAGATCTTTAAGATATCAATTTATGGAAACAAAGAAGTTTATAATGAAGTTTTGGATAATAGTTATACTAGTAGACATATTCTTCTATATACTAAATAATTTAGCGACTGGGAACTTTATAGGTTTTGATCTAGGAGATGGTTCTGCAGAATTTAATATAGGGTTTAGCTTAGGGGGTTCAACAGCAACAAGCAATCCAGTTTCAGTGGCTGGAGTAAATCTTATGATAATAGTGATAACTTTATTGGTATACAATTATGAAAGGAACTATGAAAGTTTTCCTCTGTCACAAAGTCTAGGGATGACTAGAAGAGATTATTTTACTTCATTCTTAACAGACAATATAGTTGTAGTATTTATATTTGCAAGTATCCAAGGAATATTATTAAAAGTAGATCCAAAACTTATGAAACTTGTTGGTAAAGAGCCACTATATGATTTTGTTAACTTTAATCTCCAAAGGGACAATTTACTGTTTATAATCTTTTCTTTATTTATTTTATTTTTAGCTTTTATAAGTATATTTAACTTATTAGCAAGTTTAAATTACAAGTTTGGATATAAAATATGGATAGTTCTAGTAGGAGTAAATATATTAGCATCAATATTTAATATAAAACCTTTTGAAAAAATACTAATATTTATAGGAGACACAATAGCTACAAGGTATGGAGTATTTGAGACTTTTCTTATACTTTTAAGTGTAGCTATAATGTATATTGTAAATTATTTTGTAACTATAAATACTGATGTAAAAAGAAGGACTTTATAAATGGATAGATGTGAATAGTAGAGATTAGTTTATAAAAAAGGTGAATGGAGTGTGGGTTAATCATGAGAAAAAAACTTGTACGTTGGTCAATGAATATTGTATTTTATATAATTTATTTTTTAATACTTCAATATATTGAAAATAAATTGTTACCAATTAGTCCAATATCAAATGTTATTATAATATTTGTTCTTATAGGTATAAACATTCCCTTATCTATATTTACCACAGAAAAAATATTTTCTATAATTGAAAAGGGGGTATAAGATGAGTCAGACAATTATTGGACAGACAATTATTTCATTGCTACCTTCAATACTTCTATTTGGTATAATAACACTGATAGTAGTGATGATAAGACGTTATTCAAAGAAGTAAAATAAGAAAGGAATAAACAAACTCTGGAGTTTGTTTATTCCTTTTAATATCTATATTTTAAACTCTAGTTTTCTTTCTTTTTCTTTTAATGAAAAACCTAATTACCAGTATTATAATTAAGATTAAAACTAATGGTATTAGAACTATCCCTAAACTTATTTTGTTTGGATTTTTAAATCTCTCCACAAGACCTGTATCATCATTTATTATTTTGACACCTTGCTTTTTTGAGTAAGATTTAGGAATTTGTGGTATACCATCTTCTTTGGGAAAACTTTGTAAATAACTAGTAAGAGCTACCCATTCTTTTACTTCTTCTCCATTTTCATAAATAATTCTTTCTTCAAAGTCATCTATTTTGTCTCCATTTTCATCCTTAGGAACTATTGATAAAAGTCCCATAGACTTATCGCCAACAATATTTAACATTTGAGCACTATAGAGATTTGCAACTACCCTATATAGTTTATCATCTTCTAAATGTGTTTGCTTTCCATCAGATGTAAATATACTTGTATCTGTAATCTTATTAAATATGATTCTGTGTGGATTAAAGCTATATCTCATACCTGACAAGTAGAGTTGGGCTGAGTTCATAAGGGGTTGGATAGATGCATCTACTTCTGCAGCTGTTTTAAGTTCTTTTCCGGTTAAATATACGTCAATAAGAGGGTATCCAGAAAGCTTATCCCTTCCTATGCCAAGAGAAGATACTTTAAAGATATCTTTAACAGTTATATGACCCTTTGTAAAAGAATCTCTTATAACTCCTGAAGGAACTACTGCAACATCAACATGTTTGTAATCATCTCCTTCAGCCTTTTTAACTGCATATCTATATGCATCACCTATAAGGTAACCTAAAGGCTCTTCTTCTTGGATCTCTGCTAGATCTAAAGCTGGAGTAAAGTTAAATGGAGATTCTGCTATTACCTCATCATACTTTAATCCAAATCTATCCAAATACTCATTTTCTACATCTTCTTTAAAACCATCAATAAGACTACTTATTTCCTTATCTTCTTTGTAAGTCTCATCTATAGTTTTTATCTGATAATCTTTTAAATTCCATTTATCTTCATTTTTTTCGATTTTTATTTTACCTAAATTTTCTGCATATCTTCCAGATGAAACTATGATAGTATCTCCTACTATTATAGGTTGTGGGAGCATAGTGTGGCTATGACCAGATATTATAAGATCTATATCAGGGACCTTTTTAGCTAATATTTCATCTTCAGTTTTACCTGGCTTTCCATCAGTACCAGAGTGGGAAAGAGCTACTATTAAATCTACATTTTCATCTTCTTTAAGAGTTTTTACAAGAGCTTTAGATTCTTCAACTATGTCAGTAAACTCTACTTCAGCCATAGGAGCATTTGAATCAGCTTCTTCTCCCATAAGACCGATAAGACCTATTTTTATTCCTTTTTTATCTAATACTAGATAATCCTTTACTCCATATTTTTCTAAGCTTGTTTCTAGTTCTTCTAAAGTTTGACTCATACCTTCTTTTGGAAACTTAGTATTTGAAGCTACTATTTGAGGTAAATTGTCTCCACTATCCATAGCGGAGATTAAACTTTTTGAAAGGCCTTCAGGTCTAAAATCAAATTCATGATTTCCCAAAGTTGTTGCATCATATTCCATTTTACCCATAAGGCGTAGGGCTGGTGAATGTGTCTCATATATTGTTTGATAAAGGGTACCCATAGAATAGTCTCCTGCATCAACTAATAAAAGGTCACTATCTTTATCTCTTTCTTTTGCTATAGCCGAAGACAGTCTAGCAAAACCTCCTCTAGACTCTATATCACCATCTATGACCATATTATAGGGTTCTAGATTGTCGTGCATATCGTGAGTAAAAACAATAGTTAAATCATCTGCATTGTCCTTTGCAAGGCTTGGAAATACAAGTAAGGATATTATTAAAGATAATAATAAAATTCTAAATATTTTTTTCATAATTGCCTCCTATAATTCATAATAAATATATATTAATTTTAAATTATACCATATAAAAACTTTGAACTACTATTTGAACTACTATATGTTTAGTATTACTTACCCAATATAAGTCTACATTAAAATTAATACTAGTTCTTAAAATGGGTATAAGTAATAATAGGATAAAAAATAGGAGGAATAGATATTTATGAAAATAATGGTATTTTTAGCAGAAGGCTTTGAAGAAGTAGAAGCTTTAACTGTAGTAGACTATCTTAGAAGAGTAGATATAGAGGTAGATACCGTATCTATAACAAAGGAGAAAAATGTAAAAGGAGCACATGGTATAGAAGTAGTAGGAGATAAACTATTAAAAGATTTAAATATAGATGAATATACAGGCTTAGTTATACCAGGAGGGCTACCAGGTGCAACTAATCTTAGGGACAGTAAAGAATTAATAGAGATTGTAGAAGATTTTAACAAAAAAGAAAAACTTATAGCTGCTATTTGCGCAGGACC
>NZ_JBQDAA010000188.1:0-4484 GCF_052089545.1 Tissierella sp.
AGGGAAAAGTGGGCATGTAAGTAGACCACACGAAGCTGTAGATGCACTCTACATAGCTTCCCAGTCTGTTGTCAACATACAATCTATTGTAGCTAGACAAACTGATCCTGTAGACCCTGTAGTGGTTGGCATTGGCCTACTGACCTCTGGAACTAGATATAATATAATTGCTAATGAAGCACATTTAGAGGGTACATTTAGAACCTTCTCCTTTGAAACGAGAAAAAGGGTGCAAGAAAAGATAGAAGATATATTTAAAACAACAGCTAAGGTTAATGGAGGATCTGCAGATGTAGAGTTTAGATCATACTCTAGCCCACTTATAAATGACAAGGAATCAAGTTTACTTGGGGAAAAAGTAGCAGGACAAATAGTAGGAGAAGAAAATATTATTAAAGATGGAGAAAAATCTTTAGGAGCAGATGACTTTGCTGAGCTTCAATTAGATGTACCGGGAGTATATCTAAATATTGGAAGTAGAAATCCAGATGATAAAAACACTCAATTTCCTCATCACCACGGAAGATTTGATATTGATGAAAAATCCTTACTTATATCAACAGAAGTTTATGTAAACTATACACTTGAATTTTTAAAATAATGATAAAACTATCACCTTTTACTATATTAATATAGTAAAAGGTGATAGTTTTAGTTTTAAAGATAAGTATTTATTAAATTAGCTTAAATTGGGTATTTTATATATAGGTGCTAGTATATTTAAGGATTTAAAATTAAAATTACATTAATAGTTGGAAGTTTAAGAAAAGAGTCGTATAATAGAAGAGTAGCTGAATTTATAAAGGAAAAGTATGGTAGTAAAGAAATATATAGCTTGAATGAAAAGATAAAATAATGATGGAAAATATACCTATGGTAAAAAAGTTTCTCTATAGGATTTTATTACATAAAAACAAAGGGGAGAACAGTTTTGGCAGAAGATAAAAAATTTGCAGTACTTATAGACGCAGACAATGTATCTGCAAAATATATTAAATATATAATGGATGAAATATCAAACTACGGAATAGCTACATACAAAAGGATATATGGAGATTGGACAAAACCCAATACTGGATCTTGGAAAGAAATATTACTTGAAAATTCTATTACCCCTGTTCAGCAATATGGATATACAGTAGGTAAAAATGCTACAGATTCTGCTATGATAATAGATGCTATGGATATACTTTATTCTAACCATGTAGATGGTTTTTGTATAGTTTCAAGTGATAGTGACTTTACTAAACTTGCATCTAGACTTAGGGAGTCTGGTATGCTTATAGTAGGTATGGGTGAAAAGAAAACACCTAAACCCTTTATAGCGGCTTGCAATAAATTTAAATATTTAGATGTTCTTGCATCGGCTGGTGAAAACACACAATCTATAAAAAATAATAAAAAGAACGGTGGCAATATTAGCACTAGTAAAACTTCTAGAACAGAAGATGATCAAAAAGGTATGACAGATATAAACATTATTAAAGCATCAATAATAAAAATGATAAATGAATCAGATTCAGAAAATCAAGCTATAAATATGGCTGAACTAGGAAATAGACTTGCTAAAAGATATCCAGACTTTGATGTTAGAAACTATGGAGATACTAAGCTTTCTAGATTTTTAAAGAAAATGGAATTTCTTAAAATTCAATCAGATAAAAATGAAGGCAACTCTATTTGGGTTTCCTTGAAAACAGATGAAGATATAGATACAAATAAAAAATCTATATCACCTAGTAAAAAGAAGAAAAAACATCATAAGAAAAAATAGTTAATTATTTTGAAAAAACCTTTAAATAAAGTATAATATATTCTTGGGAATATATTATACTTTATTTTTTATATAGTAATACGAAAGGAGAAATATTATGAAAAAGATAAAAACATTAGAAATAAGTTTAGTAGCCTTTGGTATGGTATTAAACCTTATAGGGACATTTACTGCTTTCACTTTAAAGCTACCTATATTATTGGATTCTATAGGGACCATACTTATAAGCATACTACTTGGACCTATTCTTGGAATAATAACTGGTCTTGGAGGAAGTATACTTAGTGGTATTACCTTTGATATATATTCATTATATTTTGCGCCAGTACAAATAGTAGTAGCTTTATTTACATACCTGATATTTAAAGGAGACTTTTTTAAGGGGAAAAAGAAATATATAGGAGTATTGGCTTTAAGTATACTAACCTCTATAGCTGGATCTATTATAGCGGCTTTTGTATTTGGTGGGATAACTTCATCAGGTTCATCATATATAGTTGCTATACTATCTAATTTAGGAATAAATAAAGTAGTAAGTGTATTTGTAGTGCAATTTTTTACAGATTTTATAGATAAATTTATAGGGGTTTCAATAGCCGTGCTAGCTATATCAGAAATACCTAAGACAATAAAGGAAAGGTTGGTTAATAATTAATTGTGGATAGATATAGTATAATTAAAAATAAAAATAAAAGAGAAATAGTCTTATTAAAAGCCTTTCCATGTATTTGGAATAAATGTAGTTTTTGTGATTATACACTTGATAACTGTGAATCTGAAGAAGAGATAAATAATCTTAATTCAGAAGTTTTGAAAAACGTAAGTGGTAAATATAAAGTCTTAGAAGTAATAAACTCTGGAAGTTGTTTTGAAATACCAAAAGAGACTTTGAATATTATAAAGAATGTTATAGAAGAAAGAAAGATTGAAAAATTATATTTAGAAAGCCACTGGTCTTATAGAAATAGACTAGATGAAATGAGATCATTTTTTAAAATACCTATAACTTTTAAAATTGGTATAGAGACATTCGATTATGATTTTAGAAATAAAGTCTTAAATAAAAATGCTAAGTTTAATTCACCAGGAGAAGTAAAAGAATATTTTGACTCAGTTTGTTTGATGGTAGGGATAAAAGGACAAAACAAGTCTATGATAGATGAGGATATTAGAATATTACTAAAATACTTTTCACGTGGAACTATAAATATTTTTACTAATAATACAAGCAATATAAAAAGAGATGAAGATCTAATAAACTGGTTCACAGAAAAATATTCGCACTTAGATAAAAATCCAAACATAGAGGTATTATATAATAATACAGACTTTGGAGTCGGAGACTAGAATAAAAGAAGCTAAACCTTTGGGTGTAGCTTCTTTTATTATTGATAGTACAATTCAATGTTAATGTGTTAATATTGGGAAAATAAGGTATATATTTAAATAAGACTATAGAATTTAAACAGGGGTGACCTTATATGGAATACTTTTATGAAATAATAACAAGGGAAAAAGACCTCCCTGTAAAAATCTTTATACAAAATATGGATAAAATTAAAATGCATTTCCATAGTGAATTAGAAATTATACTAATCTTAAAAGGATCTATAAATATTAGAATAGAAAATAAAAAATATAAATTAAAAGAAAATGATATCATGGCAGTAAATCCTAATGAAATTCATAGTACAAGCAGGACAGATGAAAACAATATATTATTAGCACTTCAAATAGATCCCTCATATTACTCCAAGTATTATAAACACTTCAATAAAATAAGATTTTGTTGTAGGTCCTTTGAATACTCAAAAGATGAACAATATAGGTTTGATATTATTAGGAAGCATTTGTCTCAAATATTACTAGAAAACTATAAAAAAAATCAAGGATACAAACTTATAATAGGAAGTGAAGTAAATAGATTATTATCATTTTTATTAAATAACTTCAAATGCTCATATATAGATGAAGATGAAGTTACAAATATAAAAAAGGATACGAGAAGAATTGAAAGCATCATATCTTATATAGATGAAAACTATAATAAAAAAATAACATTAAAAGAAATTGCGGATAATGAATATTTAAGTGTTTATCATATGTCGCATTTTATCAAAGACATATTGGGAATATCCTTCCAAGAATATTTAAACATTAAAAGATTAGATAAATTTATAGAATTATTAATGAATACAAATAAAACTATAACTGAAATGTCATATGAAAGTGGATTTCCAAGCCCTAAATCTTTAAACAGACTTTTTAAAATAAAATACAATTGTTCACCTTCAGAATATAAAAAAAACAATATAGATAAAGATAAATACTTGTTAGATAAGAAAACTACAGAAATAGATAAAAAAGAAGCATATAAAGAATTTTTTATTTATATTGAAGACCTAAACAGGTCTATAGAAAAAACGAGTAAAAATATAGATAAAAAAGATAGAAAAATCTTAGATAGAGAAAAAAGCTGGGCTAATTATGAAAAAGACTGGGCAAGACCTATAACATTTACACGAGCATCCGAAGGCCTTACCAAGGCTTGGCAAGAAGAGATTAAAGAGATACAAAAGGAAGTTAAATTTGAATATATAAAATTTTATAGTATATTTTCAGATGACATATTGACAATAGATGTAGATAGTAAAAACAATATCATTTACAATTGGACTTATGTAAACAAGCTATTTGACTTTTTAAAAGA
>NZ_JBQDAA010000189.1:0-4475 GCF_052089545.1 Tissierella sp.
ATTTAGAGATTATAAAGGGTATTCACATGGAAAAATTGATTTGAAAGGGGCTTTTAAGGATTCCTGCAATCCATATTTTGTAGAAAAATCTTTGATGCTTGGTATAGAAAAACTTGGTGGTGTATCAGAAAAATTTATGATAAATAGCGAGATTCCTTTTGATTTACCAGTTAAACAATCTAAGTTCAACTATACAAAGTCCATGAAGAAGACTGAAATTGCATCTTCAAGCATAGGTCAAGGTAAGGTGCTGGTTACTCCTCTGAATATGGGTATGATGGTTTCAGCCATCGCAAATAAGGGGGAAATAGTAAAACCTATTTTAGTTAAAGAAGTAATGGATAAGAGTGGGAAAGTAATAAAAGAAAATGAAAGTGAAATATTGTCAAATGTTACAACTGATTCGATAGCTAAGGAAATAAAAGAGATGATGAGGGAAGTTGTAATATCTGGTACTGGAAGAAATGCAAGTATAAGGAATGTAGAGGTATCTGGGAAAACTGGAACTGCTGAAAATGCGTCAGATAAGGCACATAGTTGGTTTGTAGGCTTTGCACCATATGATGAACCTAAACTGAGCGTAGTAGTAGTTTTGGAAGAAGAGGGCTTAACTGGTGGAGAGGCAGCTGCACCAATTGCAAGAGATTTACTTATATATGGATTAAATAATATCAATTTCAACAATTAATAAATATTTATATAAAGAACCTACTCGAGTAGGTTCTTTATATAAATTTATCTTTTAAATTATTCCAATATATATCTTTATCAAAAACTAGTTTATAGATTTTTCTCTTAGAGATTTTCAAATTAATATGTTTAATATTGTCATATTTAAATTCCATACCATCATTTAAGATAAGAGTAGAATTTGTATAATAATGTTCTGGTTTTATTTTTATTGTTAAATCTCCTGGTATAATTACACTTTTGATCAAAGATCTATAAGCTTTAGAATTTATTGGAGCTAAAGGAGTAATTTGTAGCGTTTTTAAAGATGGATAAACAATACTCCCACCAGCTGAGAGGTTGTGAGCTGTACTACCAACAGGAGTAGATATTATTAATCCATCACCGCTAAACTTTTCTAAATGATTGCCATCTATAAAAAGATCTAAATGAATTACTTTAGAGTGTGTACCTTTAATTACAACTTCATTTACAGCTGTTAAATAATATCGTTTTTTGCGAGTAAATATCTCTGCACTTACAAGGTATATTTCTTCTACAGTATATTCATTATTAATGTATTTTAATATAAAATTATCAATATTTACTGGAGCGATTTCTTGGAAAAAACCTAAATGACCTGTATTTATACCTATAAATGGTATAGATGTAAAGTTATTTCTATGTACAGCTCTTAAAAAAGCACCATCTCCACCTACACAAATGTTTAATTCAGCATTCTTATCATATTTTTCTGAAATGATAAAACCTCTTTGTGATAGTTTTTCTTTTAATTTCATTGAAGTTTTTATTGATTCTAAGTTTTTGTTGGATATAATGTTTATTTTTCTATTTATATTCAAAAGTTACTCTACCCCTTCTATAGTTCTATTAAAATAAATTTGATTACTTAATTACATTATATAATAAATAATAAAATATAGGGAGGAATTTATGAATCTTTTTAAAGAAAGTGAAAATATTGTAATATTTAATTGTAATAAAGAGACTAAAAACTTAGAAAAGTTTTTAAAAGATAAGAATATATCGTCCAGATTATTTAGGAAATTATATAAACATAAAAATATATTGGTAAATGGTAAACATAGAAAAAAAGATTTAAGTTTACATGAAGGTGATATAATTATTTTAGTTATGGAAGATGAGGAAAACAACATAGAAGCAGAAAAAATAAAATTGGATATAATATATGAAGATTTTGATTTACTTATATTAAATAAACCAGAAAATACAGTAGTACATTTAACAAAGTCACATCAAAATGGAACCTTATCAAATGGTATATCATATTATTTTAAAGAGAAAAATATTAAAAAAAAGGTTAGATTTGTTAATAGATTAGATATGAATACTACGGGGATACTTATAGTTGCAAAAAACCCATTTGCACATCAACAATTGGCACTTCAATTTGCAGCACAAACAGTAGTGAAAAAATATTTAGCTATAGTCGAAGGTGTAGTAAAGGAAAATGAAAAGATTATAGATTTACCTATAGGAAAAAAGATAGAGGGAAATATAAAAAAAACTATTGATAAAGATGGCCAAAAAGCTGTCACAAAATATATTGTTAAAGAGAGATTTAAAGACTCTACACTGCTTGAAGTACAAATATTTACAGGAAGGTCTCATCAGATAAGAGTACATTTGGAACACATAGGTCATCCTATAATAGGAGATATTCTTTATAATGAAAAAAGTATTAATATAGAAAGACAAGCTCTACATTCTTCCTATTTAAAGTTAAATCTTCCTAGAACAGAAGAAGCGATAGAATTTGTTGCAGAACTTCCTAGTGATATGAAAAGATTAATAAAAGCAATTAAAGATTAAAAGGAATATACAGACTAACCTCCTCATAGATTATATAGTAACATAGAGGAGGTATAAAAATATAATGAATGAAAAATCCAAAAAAAAGCTAGATAATTACCATATTGATAAAAGTGAATTTAAAAGAAATGAAATTGAAGCTAAAAACTATGAAAATAAATCTGAAGAAGAAATATATTTACAAGTAATACAAATAAATGAAGAGATAGAAAAAGAAATGAGTTATGAAGAATATGAAATTCTATTTCAAAAACTTAAAAGTATAAGAACTTTATTGAATGATGAACAAAATATTAAATTAGATTCTTTACTAAAAAAACTGAAAAAAAACTAAAAGAAAGATAGCATATGCTATCTTTTTTAGTTTAATATTCTAATACTACCATATAAAGGAGCTAGAAAAGTGCTAAATTAAGCGATATACTATTATTAATAATAGTAATGGTAAGGGGGTAGACAATTGAAAAATAGTAAAAAAAATATAATGATTTTTCTAGTTATACTTTTTCTTATTCCTACTATCGCTGGTGTTTATTTTATTTCAAGAAATAAAGATAGTATTAAAACTATATCATACACAACCTTTATAGATGAATTAGAAAAGAAAAATATAAAAGAAGTAATAATAGGAGAATCGGCTAATATAGAGTTGGTTTTTAAAAATGGAAGTAAGGCTTTTACAGATAATCCACGTTCAGAAGATTTTAAAAGAGAATTATTACTTAACGGTGCAAAAGTAACAGAAAAAGATACTACAAGAGCAGATAAGATAATTGCTGTTATTCTTGGATTTGGTCTAGTGTTCTTAATTATATATATAAGGAAAAATTATTCGAAAATGGCTGAAAAGGAAATGAATAATCTTTCCCAAATAGAAGAAGTTAACTATGATAGTGGTATAAAATTTAAGGATGTAGCGGGGAATGAAGAAGCAAAAGAAGCCTTGTACGAGATGGTGGATTTTATAAAAAATCCTGAAATATATGAAAAATATGGGGCTAAATTACCTAGAGGAGTACTTTTATATGGACCACCGGGAACTGGAAAAACTTTACTTGCAAAAGCATTAGCAGGTGAGGCGGAAGTACCAATATTTCCAGTATCAGGATCAGATTTTATACAGGTTTATTCAGGACTTGGAGCAAGTCGAATCAGGAAACTATTTAAGAAGGCTAAAGAAACAGAGAAATCTGTAATATTTATAGATGAGATAGATTCTTTAGGAAAGAAGAGAAAAGGGAATAATTTAAATTCAAATGAAGAAGGAGATAGAACCTTAAATGCACTTCTTGCTGAGATGTCTGGATTCAAAGAAAGCGAAGGTATAATAGTAATAGCTGCTACTAATAGGATAGATGTTCTAGATGAAGCACTTTTAAGACCAGGAAGATTTGATAGACAAATAGAAATTCAGTTACCAGATCTTATTGACAGGGAAAAAATTTTAAATTTACACGGAAAAAATAAACCTTTAGCTCCTGATGTAGATTTTAAAAGAGTCGCTTTAGAAACTATATATTTTAGTGGTTCTAAACTTGAAAGTCTTTTAAATGAATCAGCAATAATAGCTGCTAGGTCTAATTCTAAGGAAATCTCACAGTTAGATATAGATAAAGCATATTATAAAATTTTAGTGGGGGATGAAAAGAAAGATAAAAGCTTTATAAGTGTAGAAGATAAAAAAATAACAGCATATCATGAAGCTGGACATGCACTTGTTACTAAACTTATATGTCAAGAAAATAGAGTAACAAAGGTAAGTATTATTCCAAGTACAAAAGGAATAGGAGGCTTTAGCTTGAATATACCTAAAGATAGAATATATCAAACTAAAAAAGAAATTTTATCAAATATAATGGTAGCTTTAGCTGGTAGGGCTAGTGAAGAAATAGTTTTTGGAAAAGAAGATATAACAACGGGAGCAAGTTCAGATTTAGAAAAGGCTACTAATA
>NZ_JBQDAA010000190.1:0-4446 GCF_052089545.1 Tissierella sp.
TTAATAGGAATAACAATAGGTATCTTTTATAGAATGTTTATAAAACCATCTAAAAAGACTGTTAAATATAAGAAAGTATTATTAGGGCTAGCTCTTATAATTTCTACAATAGCATCTATAAATATAAGCTTTTTAAGCATTAATGCACTTACAATGAAAGAAAATAGCCTAGATATAGAAGGATATAAAGTTCTTTCTGCAAATGATTTTTCAGATAAAGTTTTAGGAAGTGAAGGGGATTTAATAAGAAATGCTAGCTTCCTAACTCCTGTTTCTTATACATACTGGTCTTGGCCTGAAGGAGATATTTCTGTTAAGACTGAGTACTCAAATACATTTACAGAAGGTGTAGCTGAAAATCTAGTAAAAAGATATAAAAAACAAGCTAGAAAATCTATTGCAGATAGAATATCTTGGGAAATAGATACTTTAATCGAAGAAGATATCTACGATTACTCCCTGGAGATAAATGGTATAAGTGAAGAAGAATTTGATAGTTTAAAAGTAAAAGATATTAAAGAAGCAGAAAAAGAACTTATAGATATAGCAAAAGAAAAATCTATAAGCAAAGATAAAGAAAACTTATGGAAGCTAGATGAAGTATATTTTTTAAACTATCAAAAAAATGAAATTCTTATAAGAGACGGGAAAGAAGTATTTTATCTTGAAGGGAAAGATTTTACTAATCCAGAGATTATAGAAATAGTTAAAAACAAACTTGAATTATAGAATGATTGCTAAAAATCCTATTACAGGGAGGGAGCAGATATGAATTTTAAAATAGAAATCAACTATCTAGATATAAGAAACTATCCAATAGTAGAAAAGCATTTTGAAGATATGGCTGGTCAAGGATGGCTGATCCATAAAATTATTTTTGAAAGTATCTTTATATATAAAAAGATAAATCCTGAAGAACTAGATTTTTCAATAGTCCCTTATCAAATTGAAACAGTATTTACGAAAAAGAGGAAGAGTGAACTAGAAGAATTTCAAACTGCATGTGAATCTGTCGGTTGGAACTATGCTAGTAAATCGATGGACCTGCATATATATTTTAAGAAAAAGGGGTCTGAGGCATTAGACTTGGAAACTGATGAAGAAGAGGAGTTTAAAACACTAGAAAAAATAGGTAGAAAACAAAATAATATAATATATTTAGTGGCTTCTGTACTGTTTTTTCTTGGAGTATTTATGTTAAGAGATTTTAGGAGTTTTGGATTTAATATAACTTATATGGACTTGATGAAAGATGGATTTATGCAAGTAGCAGTTATATTTCTTCCTTTATTTCTTATGCTATCTATAAATAAAGTTATAAGAATCAATGGGTTTATAAATAAAAACAAGGAAAATATGGAGTTGGGTAAAAAAATAGAGTATAGTAATTCTAAGTTTTATTTTGAAAAAACAATGAATGTATTTGCCTTTATAGTTATGATTTTAATTATAATCGATATAATTTATATAGGTCTTGTATTAAAAAACACTAGAAATTTATTTGCATCTATCCCATTATTGATAGGGACAATAATAGGAACAGTTGGTAGATATTTTGTTAAATCTGCTAGAAAAAGTTTAGCATTTAAAGTGATTGCAGTTATTGCTATCATAGTAGTAGGTGCAACCTTAATCGGTATACTTGCACCCGATTTAGAAAAAACAGTAAAAAAATATAATGATTTAGATATAAATGAATATAAGGTTTTATCATCAGATTCCTTTGAGTATGAAGAAAAACTATTACAAAATGCTAGTTTTCTAGTTCCTAAATCTTATGAATATGCTTATCTTGATAATAAAGGCGAATATATAAAAACGGAGTATGCTCATGCTTTAACAGAAGATATAGCAGAAACTTTGGTTAATCAGTATATAAAATCAGCTAAAGCTGAATCAAAACGATATCAATGGAGTAAAAAAGTTTCAATTGAAAGAGATAAAGAAAACCTTTGGAACTTAGAAGAAGTATACTTTTTAGATTATTCACTTTTGAACCATAAAAAGATTGAAGTACTTATAAGAGAAGGAAAAGAAGTTTTCTATTTAGAAGGAAAAGACTTCTCAGATTCTGATATAATAAAGACAACAAAGAATAGATTAGATCTATAAATACTAAGATTGTTTCTAGAAGTAAGAAAATTATATTTGGAGGGTTGATTTCATGGGTTTTATATATTTGCTTCCTATAATAGGTGTATTATTCTTGATAATAACTGGTTTTAGTGCCATAATGAGAAGTGTTTTAGAAGTAGAAAAACCAAAAGTATTTTCTTATAACCATGTAAATGAAAAGCATAAAAAAATTGACTTTGGGATTCGCATTATCTTTACAATTATTATATTAATATCAATTATATATATGTATATAAATCCTGATACTTATGAAAATAGTTTAAGCTTGATTTATATTATTTTCTTTTCTATGTTTTTTATAGCTACCGAAACAAGCAGGGCTTTTATGGAATGGAAACATGCAGAAAATCCAAGAGCATATATATTTACTATTAGTCAACTTATTTTTGCCTTAGCTTTTATATGGATAATATCTTACTTCTTTTTAGGCATAATTTAAGATCAGTTTTATTATCTTTCACTAATATTTGACTAGCCAAGAATTAAAAATCCTAGATCCACATATGTAAAAACAATTCCACTTTGTAGGAGGTTAATATATGAATTTCAAAATAGAAATTAACTATCTAGATATAAGTAACTATCCAAGAATAGAAAAGCATTTTGAAGATATGGCTAGTCAAGGATGGCTGATTCATAGAATCATTTTTGAAAGTATATTTGTATATAAAAGGATAGAAATAAAAGACTTAGATTTTTTAATAAGTCCTTATGAAGTGAAAAAAGGTGATAGTAAAAACACACAAGAAGAGCTTGAAGATTTTAAATCAAAATATGAAGCTATGGGCTGGAACTATGCTAGCAAATCAAGGAATCTACATATATGTTTCAAAGAAAAAGATTCTGAATCAGTAAACTTAGAAGATGATGACAAGGAAAAGATTGAATTAGTAGAAAAACTAGCTAACAAACAGTTAAGAAGAACATACCTTTCTATTACTTTTCTAATTCTTTTTACTTGGTTTTTATTATCCGGATTTATAGCTCCGGCAGATTTCATGAAAAATACCGTGTTACAAGTAGTGGTCATTTTGATTCCCTTATTTTTGCTACCCTATATCAGAACTATTGTTAGGATTAAACAGTTTTTAAAATTAAATAGAAAGAATATAAAAGAAGGTAAGAAACTAAAATATAGTAAAGCTAACTTTAACTTAGAAAAAACAATGTTTTTTTCCAGAGGAATACTTTTAGGGATAATTTTCATATATATAATATACGGAGGATTTGTATTAAAGAACGATATTTATTTATCTATTATGGCTTATATATCAACATTTTTAGTATTAAACTCAATAGTAAATATTATTGAAGAGATACTTCCTAAGCCTCCCAAAGGAAGCTGGATATTACAATCAATAACATTTATTGCCGTTCTAGGACTTATTTTCTTTATCATAAATATTGCATATGAATCTAATTTAGATGAATTTATAAAAAGATATAATGACTTAGACGTAAAAGAATATAGAGTTTTATCATCTGATAGACCTTTAAAAAATGGTGGTGAAGAATCAAAGATATATCAAAATACTAGCTTAATAGTCCCTAAATCATATAAATATGATTATTTTGATAAGGATAAAAGAGTATATGTGTCTACTGAATACTCTAATGCCTTAAATGAAGACATAGCTAGAAATCTAGTAAAGATGTATAAAAGATATGCTAAAGATCAATTAAAACAACATGAACATAATCTAGATATGGCAGTAGAAAGTGATAATTATTATATGGTTGAAGAAATGTATGGAGATGCTCCAGAAGATTTTCCTAGAGAAAAGACCTTAAAAGATCTTGGGCTATCCTTAGAAGAATTTCAAGAGATAGACAAAAACATAAGAAAAAAGGCAGTAAAAAAAATTATTAAGATAATAGAAGAAAAAACTATAAGTAGGGACGAAGAGAACCTTTGGAACTTAGAAGAAGTATATTTTCTAAGCTATGATAAGACGGAGGTAGTTATAAGAAAGGGAAAAGAAGTCTTCTATTTGAAAGGAGAAGACTTCTCAGATCCACAAGTAATAAAAACTTCAAAAAATAAATTAGGCCTATAAAGATTCAAATCTCAGACCCAAGTAAGAGTTTGAGATTTTTTTGTCTTGACATAAATCTTGCTACATGATAATCTTTATCAAGTGCAACAGATAATCGTTATCAATTAGACTTTAAGATAGAGCAGTTAAAATAAAATATTATAAATAAAAGGAGGGTGGATTTTATGAAATCTACTATTATAAAAGGATTATGCCTTGTACTTGCTTTCCTATCTTTAGCTTTAGGAGTTTTAGGTGTTATATTACCACTTTT
>NZ_JBQDAA010000191.1:0-2302 GCF_052089545.1 Tissierella sp.
ATAGTTTAACATATAGGGTATATCTTTTTAAAGGTGTACCCTATTTTACGCTTACAAATAAAAAAAGATAAAAAGAAAAATGACAATAATAAGAAGAATGAAAATAAATAAATCAAAATAAACTCTTGAGACAATTGTCTTAAGAGTTTATTTACTAGATTTAAATTACAAAAGCTCCCAAATATAATTATGGATAAAAATTTGAAATATATGCATAATAAATTGAGGAGGTGTATTTATAGTGGTAAATTTAAGTCAAAAAGAGCAGACCTTATTAAAAGATCAAAAAAGTCACGAAGAAATGTGTATTAAAAAATATACAAAGTATTCAAAAGAAGCTGAGGATCCAGAGTTGAAACAGCTTTTCAATCAGTTAGCATCAGAAGAACAAGAACATTTAAATACAGTAAATCAAATATTAGCAGGTCAGGTTCCTAGTATGAATTCAGCTGGTGGTTCTCAAAAACAAAATATGCAATTTAGTGGAAATAATATGAATAATCAACATGATGCTGATTTATGTCAAGATTTGCTTGCAACAGAAAAGTATATCTCAAGCACATATGATACAACAATATTTGAATGTAAAGATGCAAATATAAGAGAAGCTTTAAACCATATTCAAAAAGAAGAACAGGAACATGGAGAAAAAATATATAATTATATGAATGCTAATGGAATGTATAATTAAAAGAAGATTTATTCAGCGTTTAATCTGTTAAAAACAATTATAGTAGAAAGACTGTAGTTAGAAGATAGAATTCTTCTAACTACAGTCTTTCTATAATTATCATATAAAAGCCAGGTATTTATAGGCAGCTTGCATTATAAATGATGTAATATAGGAAGGAACTATTGAGAGATTGTGAAAAAAATATAAAAATGGGTATTTATACATATAGTGAAGATAATATATTTTGACATAACCTACATTACTGCTCAAAGATGAGAATTAGGATAACCTTACACTTTTAAGGAGGAGTGAAGAAATATGAAAGAAAGAGTAGTTATAATTGGTGGATCTATTACAGGAGTTTATACAACAACTGCATTAGTTAGAAATGGGTTTGAGGGACATATAACTCTTATTGATAAAAAAGATGTATATCCTTATAACACATACCCACTTTCAAAAGAATGGATGCAGGATATGGATAAAGAAGATCCTCCACTTTTAAAGGAAAAGGAGTATTACGAAGAAAATAATATTGACCTAAAGTTAAATACAAAGGTAGATTCTATTAATTGGAAGGATAAGACAGTAACAACCAATTCTAATGAAACAATTTCCTACGATCATCTAGTTATTGCAACAGGGTCTAAATTACGTAAAATATCATTTCCTGGTGATGATGCAAAAGGTATTTTTTACCTACGTGAATATGAGGATGCAAAAAGAATCAAAGAATGGGCAAAAGATGCTAAGGATCTTGCAATAATTGGAAGCGGATTTATTGGTCTGGAGCTTGTATCGACTTTTAATCAACTAGATAAAAACGTTTCAGTATTAGTAAGGTCTGGTAAACCCCTTGAAAAGATTCTTGGTGAAAGGGTATCTGATTATTTTATAGACATGCATGAATCACATAATGCAAATTTTATGTTTAATGAAGAAGCAAAAGAATTTATTAAAAATGAAGATGGAAATATAAAATCCATATTAACTAAAAGTGGAAAAAATATTAAATGTGATATGGTTATAATAGCAGTGGGAGTTGAGCCTAATATATCCTTCCAAGTTGACTCTTTGGATTTAGAGGATAATATCATTATTGTTAATAAATATGGAGAAACTTCCCTACCAAATGTTTATGCAGGTGGAGATGTTGTTAAGTGGCCTTATAAAGACCATTTAATTCATGTAGAGCATTGGGAAATTGCTTGGAGCCAGGGAAAGTCAATAGCAAAAAACATCATAAAGGAAAAAAGCAATGAATACAAGGTAGAACCATACTTTTGGACAGATCAATATGATCAAAGCTTTGAATATTTAGGTAATGCACAAAGCTGGGATAAGACTTTTATTCGGGGATCTGTAAAAGACGGAAAGTTTGCAGTTGCTTATGTGGATGAGAAGAACTATCCTCGGGCTATACTTTTTGTTAATAGTTTTGAGGAAAGAGAGGATATACAAAAATTACTTGATAAGAATGAGCCTCTTAATGAGATTAAATTTACTGATGTGGATATAGCTCTTAATGAAATCTAAAAGAAATAAAGGAAATGAAAGAGTTAATAAAGGATATTGAAGACAAGGATTAAAGTGATAAAATAGATAGTTGATGAAAACTTATTGGAAAAG
>NZ_JBQDAA010000191.1:2312-4433 GCF_052089545.1 Tissierella sp.
AATACAATCATAGAATAGCTAATAAAATAAACCTACTAATTACCATGCATGGTAATTAGTAGGTTTATTTTATTTAATTAAGCTTTAAAATTTTAAAAATATATCTAAGATACTATAGGTTGTGATAACCTATATAAAATAAATAATCTTAAAGCATTTATATATTTTATGATATAATTAGCTTTATATAATAAAATAACAATTAAAAGATCTTTTTTAAAATATCATATATTAAGAAATGATATAAATATTCATAAATATAAAAAAGGGAGGATGTTTTGTCATGGAGGATAATAGGATTTTAATAGCAAATCTACCAACACCTATAGAGAGGTTAAATAATTTAAGTGATAAATATGCTATGGGTATATATTTAAAAAGAGATGATTTTACAGGATCAGAAGTTTCGGGTAACAAGGTAAGAAAACTAGAATTTTCAATAGGTCATGCACTTGAAAAAGGTTGTGATACTATTATTACGGCTGGCGCCATCCAATCAAATCACTGTAGGGCAACAGCTGCTCTTTGTGCAAAGCTTGGATTAAATTGTGAGTTAATTATTAAAGGCGAAAGGCCAGATGACTTTGAAGGAAATATTTTTCTTTCTAAGATGCTGGGAGCTAATATACATTATATAGCTTCAGATGGTCCAGTGGATGAAAAAATGGAAAAAGTTAAAAAAGAAATAGAGCTTAAAGATAAGAAAGGCTATATTATTCCAATTGGAGCTTCTAATGCAGTAGGATCCCTAGGATATGCAGAAAATATGAAAGAAATTATAAAGCAAGAAAAAGAATTGGGATTAGAGTTTGATGCTATAGTAGTTACAGTTGGTTCAGGAGGTACATATGCTGGGCTTTGGTATGCTAATAGAAAATTAGAAAAAGAAAAGGATATAGTAGGATTTAGTGTATCTGATTCTACAGAAGAATTTACTTTAGATGTAAAAGATATTTTAATAGATATGTATAAAAGAGATGGAATTAAAGAAAAAATTGATGAAAATCGTATAATAATTAAAGATGAATATATAGGAGATGGGTATGCATTAAGCAGAGAAGAAGAAATTAGATTTATTTGTGATATTGCAAAATCAGAAGGTCTTGTATTTGACCCTGTTTATACAGGAAAGGCCTTCCGTGGTATGATAAGTGAAATTGAAAATGGAAATTTTAATGAGTATAAAAATATTCTATTTATCCATACTGGTGGTTTATTGGGATGGACCAGTGAACAAAGAAATATGGCAATGAAATTTAAATAGATATATTAGAATCCATTATTGATAAGTGTGTTAATAAGAGTAACTATCTGGATAGTTTTATTCTTCTAATTGGTCTTTAGAAAGAATAAAATCAAAATATAATAGGGCTAAGAATGTTACAAAGCTTATAATGGCTATAAATAGGCATTATAAGCTTTGTTTTATACTCCTTAAATGAAGAAGTCTTAAAGAAAGTATAATATCCATAGCTATTATTTCTTCTGACTTTGGTTGTTTTTTTTCTTGATAGGCTTTTTCACCTTTTTAGCTTTTCTCATCGAATTAATTAAGAATCCACCTTTAAATCTTCTTGGCTCATAAGAAACGATAAATGAAGTTGGCTCATGTTCATCTATTAAATCTAAAAGCTCTTCTTCTCTATTTCTTTTTGTAAGAATATCTAATCTATATCTTTTACTGTCTCTTCCTTCCCCTTCGTAAACAGTAACTCCAAACCCTTCATTTCTTAAATAGTTAATTAGATCTGTATTTTTTTCCATAAGATTTACTGAAAAGTTATTGTATCCAATTGCAAGTTTATTTTCAATAGCTCCACCTAAAAATGTACCTAGTCCAAATCCGAGAGCATATACTAACATTGCAAGTGGTCCTTGGTCTCCACTAAATACAAGAGATAATCCAGCTACATAGATAAGAGCTTCTCCAAATCCAAGAAGTGATGCTATCATAGTCATGTTTTTAACTGAAAATATTGTCCTAAGGGTCATAAGTGGAACGTATATTAATTGTAATACTAGAATTAATATTATATTTGTCATAAAATCTCCTTTCTAATTTAATATATTTAGGCGTTTGCGAAACGCCACAACCTGCTCAAATGCAGGATATTTTTTCTA